>JAICXR010000105.1 GCA_025980355.1 Chloroflexota bacterium
ACGATCTTCCTGATCCGCCATGCGAGGGCCGGTGACGCGACGCGTTGGCGAGGCGACGACCGGCAGCGCCCGTTGACGCCACGCGGGCAGCGCCAGGCCGAGGCGCTCGCCGCGGCGCTCGAGCATACGCCGATCCGGCAGATCCTCTCCAGCCCCTACCTGCGTTGTCACCAAACGGTGGCGCCGCTGGCCCGCCGCCTCGGGCTACCCGTCGAGACCTCGTCCACGCTGGCCGCAGGCGCCGATGCCGACGCCGTCCTGGCCCTGATCTCGTCCGTCCCGGCCGCCGCAGCCTTGTGCAGCCACGGCGACGTCATCCCCGCCCTGCTGGAATGCCTGGCAGCCCAAGGTGTCTTGTCGCCCTCCGCCATCCGCTGCGCGAAAAGTTCAACCTGGGTGCTGGAGCGAATCGGCGGTCGGTTGACCAGCGCTCGTTACCTACCAGCCCCCTCCGTGGCGTGAGGTCGATTCGGTCGTGACCGCGACGCTCCGCCGGTTCGCGCTTTGGAGTACCTCCGCGTTCACGATATCGCCGGGAAGCTCGCCCCGCAGTACGCTCAGGACGTGGGCGACGGCGGTCTCGCGGCAGTCGACGCTCGCTTCCTCAGACCAGTGGGCAGCGTGCGGCGTCAGGATCACGTTGTCCAGGCGGCGCAAGGGATCGTCCGCCGGCAGCGGCTCCCGTTCGAAGACGTCCAGCCCGGCGCCGGCCAGACGGCCGGTGGCGAGGGCGTCGGTCAACGCCGCCTGATCGACCACCGGGCCACGCGCCGTATTGATCAGGAAGGCGGAAGGCTTGAGCAGCCGGAGCTCCCGGTCGCCGATGAGGTGTCGCGTCGTCGCGTTGAGGGGCACGTGCAGGCTCACGTAGTCGGAGCCGGCCAGCAGCTCTTCAAGGCCGATCAGACGCACCGATTGTACATCGTTCGGGAGGCGCTGCACATTCGGATCGCACGCCACGACGCGCAGCCCCAGGCCCAACGCCTTGTGCGCCACCTCCCGCCCGATGTTGCCGATACCGACGACGCCCAGTTGCTGGCCCGCAAGCCGGCGTACCGGCACGGTCGGGCTGAACCACTCGCCAGCGCGGAGGCGAGCGGTGTTGGCCGGGATGCTGCGGTTGAGCATGAGCAGCAAGGTGACGGCGTGGGTGCTCACCTCGTCGAGACAATAGCGCGCGGTGTTGCAGACGATGATGCCGTGGTCGGTGGCAGCCCGAAGATCAACGGCGTCTACACCGATGCCGTAGCGCACGATGACCCGGCAACTGGTCAACTGCTCGATCATCGGACGGGGGAGCAGCGTCTCGGCGAGTGTGACGGCCTGCGCGGTCGCTGCCTGGCGGATGAGCTCCGCCGGATCGCGCGAACGCAGGTAGACGCAGGCTACGTCCAGGCCGCTCTCGGCAAACAGACGCTGCTCGATGTCGTCGTTGCCGAACACCGTGTCGGCGATGACGACTTTGTAGGCCATACGTTTCTTCCTCTTCAGGACTACCGCCGGGTGACCGCGGTCCCCGCCGCCCGCCTCCGGCTATTCTAGCCCGGACCTGCCGGCGACGCCTGGCTACGCATAGGTCGCGAGAAACGCAGTGACGACGCTCTGGAAGCTGGCGAGCGCGTCCTGTGCGGTGGCCTTATTCTGGAGCGGATCGTAGAGCACTGCGTGAAAGGCGTCGGCCGGCACATCCCCCCAGCCGGCGACGGTCGGCGGCGTGGTCTGCGCGGCGTCCAGCACCTTCAGATACCAGGCGAAGCCCGTCTGGTTTGCCACGCGCGCCAGGAACGGTGAGGGACGATAGGCCGGGAGGAAGCCGTTGACGCTCGCCCAGGCGTCCGTCCCCTGCGGCGTGGCGGTCATCCATTTGATGAGCGACCAGCTCTTATCCGGATGGGGCGCACCCTGCGGTTGCCCCACGGCGAAGCCGCCCAACCAGCCTTTGTTGGTCTGGGCCGCCGTCGCGGTGGGCAAGAAGCCGAAGTCGAAGTCCTCAATATGGGTGGCGCCGGTCTTGGTGAGGTCGACCAGTTGCTGGTAGGTGGCGGAGACGAAGGGCGCCATGGCGATCTTTCCGGAGGCGAGGGCGCCCGCGACGCCGTTGGTGCCGAAGGTCTTGCTGAAGGCGGTGACGGCATCCAAGTTGTAGGCGCGGGCGTTGGTGGCGAGCCAGTCCAGGGCCGCCGTGTTCTGCGGCGTGGTCACGTTCAGCTTGCCGCTGGCCGGGTCCAGGAAGCCGCCGCCGAACATGGTGAACCAGGTGAGCAAGGTATTGGCGTCGCTGGACACCGCCCAGGGCGCCGTGCTGCCCATGCGGGTGATGGTGTCGCCGGTCTTGGCGAAGAGCTTCTGGTTGGCGGCGTCGAACTCGGCGATAGTCGCCGGCGGCTTGGTCGGGTCCAGCCCGACCTGGCGGAACAGCGCCTTGTTGTACATGAGCGGGAAGTTCGGATCGACCTCCAGCGGCAGGGCGAACTGTTTTCCCGCCAGGATGTCCTCCCGCCAGGCCGGGGCATAGAAGTCGGTCGCCGCCACCTTGTCGGCCGTGACGTAGGAGTCGAGGGGCACCAGCAGGCCCTTGTGGGACCAAGCCACCACCTGCATCGCCTGGCCGGTACCGCAGATGATGGCGTCGGGCGGCACGCCGCCGGCCGCGGCGGTGAGGAACTTCGTGGGCCACGGCGCCGCGGTGACGTAGGCCGCCTGGACGGACGGCTGCTGCTGGTTGAGCAAGGCGACGGACGCCTCGTACCCCTTTTGGACGATGCTGCCGGCGCCCCAGGTCGCCCACACCTCGGTCTTCCCCGTCGAAGCTGCCGGGGCGTTCGCCTTGGCAGAGGCGGTCGTCGTGTCCCGGCTGGTGGCGGGCGGGCTGGCAGTGGCCGTGATGGCCGAGCTTGCCGTCGGGGCCGCCGTCGCCGTTCCGGTGCCGGCGGCTGCGCCACCGGTTCCGGCTAATGTGGCGCTGCTCGTTACGGCGACACTGCCGGCGCCACCGCAGGCGGCGAGGCTGGCCGACGCGAGCGTGAGCGCGGCCGCACCCAGGAACCGCCGACGGGTCTGTCGTTGTGGTGTCATCCCCTTGCTCTCCCTCACTGGACGGCTAAAGCAGGCGTTCGACGGGCATCTCGCGCCCTCCACGAGAGGAAGCGTACCCGGCCAGCACCATCGCCACGGCGGTACGCGCCGTGTGCGCATCGCAGGGCGACGGCGTACCGGCAACCAGCATCTCCAGGAAGGCCTGGGCGGTGCCGGTCAGGCGATTCGCCGCCAGCTGCACCGGCGGCGTCCGCCATTCACCGGGCGGCGCGCCGGCCGCCGGCTGCGGTTCGTGACGCCAGACGCGCAGCGGCGGCTCGCCGGGGAGGGCGCTGCGCGACGCCGAGATGTCCGTCCCGGTCGCCACGAGCACGCCCCGGTCGCCGCTCAGCTCGATCGTGCTGGTGGACGCCAACTCCGTCCAACTGGATTGGTGGACACCGATCATGCCGCTGGCGTAGCGGTAGAGCAGGACACCGTTGTCTTCTACGCCCGGTTGCTGGGTGGTGAGGGATGTCGAGACGATGCCGGTGACGGAAACCGGCGCGCCGAACATCCAGAGGAACCAGAGCGCCACGTGCGCCCCCTCGTCCATGAACGCCCCGCCGCCGGCCTTGACCGGGTCGGTGAGCGCCATGTCGTCCAGCAGCGTCCGGTTGATGAGGGCGAAGGCATGGGAGTGACGCCGCCGGGCGATGGCGACCCGGCCCAGCTCGCCGGCATCGACGATGCGCTTGATGTCCTGGTGGACCGGATCGAAGCGCAAGTTATGCGACTGGTAGAAGCGAACGCCGGCCGCCGCTACGGCGTCGACGATGCGGTCGCAATCGGCGAGCGTCGTCGCCATCGGCTTTTGCAGCATGATGTCTTTGCCGGCCCCGGCCGCGGCCACCGCCAGATCGGCGTGGGCGTCGTTCGTCGAACAAATGGTGACGGCGGTGACACCAGAATAGGCCAGCGCCTCCTCCAGGCGCGGGACAAACGGGACGCCGAGCTTCTCGGCCGCCGCCCGGCCGCGCGCAGCGTTGTCATCCCAGGCGCAGCACACACGGACGCGGCGATCGGCCCGGAAGACGTTGGCCCAACCGTTCTGATGGCCGTGGGCGAAGCTCAGCAGGGCGATGCCCGGCGGGTTCCGACTTGGTCCCCCGTCCTGGTTAGCTGGACCGGTGGTAGCGGTAACCTCGGGCATCGTGGCCTGTCCCTCCCTGGCAGCGTGTCGTCGTACGTTTTCATCCCCCGGCGCCGCGTTGGACGGAGAGGGTAGCATGGCGGCGCTTCCCCTGTTTCCCCGCGATCAGTACACTACAGCCATGGCTCGGCGGAGCCGGATGGAGGAGACGATGCAACTGGGCGGCCTACATCACGTCACGGCGGTCACGAGCACCGCCTCGCAGAACGTCGCCTTTTACACCCAGGTGCTCGGCATGCGCCTGGTGAAGAAGACGGTGAACCAGGACGACGTCTCGGCCTATCACCTGTTTTACGGCGACTCGGTCGGCCATGCCGGCACCGAGATGACCTTCTTCGACTGGGCCTTCGCCGGCCCCCACCGGCCGGGCTCCGGCATGATCGCCGCCACCGCCTTCCGTGTCCCGGGCCGGGAGGCGCTCGCATGGTGGGCGCAGCGCTTCGAAGGGTATGGCGTGACGCACGGGCCGGTCGTCGACCGGGCGGGAAGGGCAACATTGCCGTTTCAAGATCCCGAGGGCCAACACCTCGAGCTGATCGACGACTTGGCGAGGACCGACGCCCCGGCCGTCGCGCCAGGCGTGCCTTGGGACGGCAGTCCGGTGCCGGCGAGTAGCGCCATCCGCGGTCTGGAGGGCGTGACGTTAGCGGTGAAGAATTTGCGGCCGACCGCCACCGTACTCACCGACGTGCTCGGCTTCCGTCAGGCCGGCGAGTACGAGGTCGACGGCCACCGCGCGGCGACGTATGAGGTCGGCCCCGGCGGGCCGGGAGCGGAGGTGCGTCTGGTGGAGCGACCGGACCTGGCGCCCCACCGCATGGTCGGCGCCGGCGGCGTCCACCACGTCGCCTTCCGCACGCCCAACGACGAGGAGCAGGCGGACTGGCGGGAACGGCTGGCCGGCGTCGGCCTGGGCGTGACGCCGATCATCGACCGTTTCTATTTCCATTCGATCTACTTCCGCGAGCCCGGCGGCGTGCTGTTCGAAATCGCGACGGACGGTCCCGGCTTCGCCACTGACGAAGACCCGGCCCACCTCGGCGAACGCCTTTCCCTGCCGCCGTTCCTGGAGGCGCGGCGGGCGGAGATCGAAGCGAATCTGCAGCCGATTGTCCCGCCGACCTTGGCGCCGGTGCGCTGAGCGGGCGCCGGGAATCGGGAGCGTATGAGGGAGGACGTATGGCAAAGGTACTGGTGACGGGGGCGACTGGGCAGGTCGGTAGCCGCCTGGTGCGGCAACTGCTGGCCCGTAACCACGACGTGCGCGGCACGATCTGGGCGGCGGCGCCGCCGGCGGAACTGGAGCGCCTGGCCGGGTTCGACATCCAGTTGGCGAGCGGCGACCTGACCGATCCGGCCTTCGTCCGCGGGGCGGTGGCCGGCGTCGACGCCGTGATCCACACCGCGAACTTGGTCGGTCCCTACTTCCAGAACAACGTGGCGACGACGATGGAGGTGGCGCGCGCCTGCGGCGAGGCGGCCGACCACCTGGACCGCCTGATTTATGTCAGCTCATCCGGCGTCTTCCCGAACGACAGCCACGTGCTGGCCTGCGCCTACCATCCGGTGGACGAGCAGCACCCCAAGCGCGTGACCAGCGAGTACAACCTCTCCAAGATCATCGGCGAACAGCTCATGGAGCTGACCACCCGCCGGACGGGGTTGCGGACGGTCATCGTGCGGCCCAGCCACGTCCTCTCCGGCGAGAAGGTCCTGCAACAATTCACGGTCGGGCGCGTCGTCGGCAATCTCAAATCCGGCCAGGCCAACCCGGCCAGCGAACTCTACATGGCGGATGGCACGGAGTTGTGGCGTCAGGTGGAGGCCGTCGCCGAAGACGCCAGCCAGCCCTGCAGCGTGACCGACCTGGAGGGACGGCCCTGGTATTACCAGCCGAACGACGCGCGCGACGTGGCGCACGCGCTGGTCTGTGCGCTGGAGCGGCCGGAGGCGCTCGGCGAGGCCTTCAACCTGGGGGCGCCGCGCGTGTTCCCCTATACCAAAGGGGCGGCGCTGCTCGGCGAGCTGAGCGGGCGGCAACCCCTCTCAATCAAGCTGCCGGTACGCTGGCGCTACGACCACGACATCGCCAAGGCGCGCAGCTGGATCGGCTATCAGCCGCACGGCGACCTCGGCCCGATGCTCCGCTCGGCCTGGGCCTACAAGCAGGGGGAGCACGACGGCTACGGCTGGGACGGGTTTTAGTCCGGACGCAAACAGGGCCGCGACTGCGGTCTGCGGCCAAGCGACGCGGGGCGACTGCGGTCGCATTGCAGCTTGATTGTCTTCACCAGAACGGCAAGATGCGTCCCGACTGCAGTCGGCGTCCTTCTTGGCCGCAGACCGCAGTCGCGGCCCGGCGAGCCTTACCTGAACCGGTCAGGTTTCAGGTAAGCGCTTCGAGGAGGGATTGCACGGAGGGGTGCGTGGCGAAGCGGGCCCGCTCGGCCGGGTTGGGGATGGCGGCCAGCACGTCGGCGGCAACGCCCGGCACGTTGAGGCCGGATTCGCGCTTCGTCTGCACCGCGCCTTCCAGGCGGCTTTTGAGGTTGTTGCAACGGATGCAGGTGGCCTGCAGGTTCTCCGGGCTGTCGGCACCGCCCAGCGCCCGGGCCAGCGTGTGGTCGATCGTCATGGTGTCGGCGGTGAGGGCGCGACCGCAGAGGGCGCAGACGCGGATATTGCTCCGCGCCGCCACGCTCTCGCGCCGGCTCACCCGCTCCAGCAACGCATAGACGTTCTCGGCCGGCACCCGCACCGGCTGCTGGGCCCTGCGCCGGTCGATGTCGCGCCGCCGTTCCCGGCTCCGCGCGCTGGCCGCGTCCCGGTCCCGTTCCCGCTGCACCGGCATGGGCGTTGTCCTTTCTCCACGTAGCATGCCATGTGGGCCGTTGACTCACCGCACGAAGAAATACACGGTCATCACCACGCCGACGGCGATGACGAACCAGCGGACGACGCGGGGGTCAAGCCGGCGGGCGAAGGCGGCGCCGCCGTAGCCGCCGACGAGTGAGCCGGCGATCATCACCAGCGCCGGCCCCCAGACGACGGCGCCGGCGAGGACAAAGGTCACCACGGCCACGCCGTTGATGCAGGCCGCCAGCAACGTCTTGACCGCGTTCATCTCGTGGATGTTCTGCATGCCCATCAGACCGAGGGTGGCGAGCATGAGGATGCCGATGCCGCCGCCGAAGTAGCCGCCGTAGAGCGCGATCACCAGTTGCGCCGCCGCCATGCCGGCGAGCGAGCGGTTGGAAAGCGTGCTCGCGCTGGGATGGCCCCGCTTCCACCAGGCGGTGAGGGGCTTGCCGAAGGCGAACAGCATGGTGGCGAGCAGGAGCAGGAAGGGGATGAGGGTGGTGAATGTTTTCGCCGGCGTGTGCAGCAGGAGCTCGGCGCCGGCGACGCCGCCGATCACGCTGCAAACGGTCAACGTAATCACCAGGCGGCGATTGACCTTGGCGAACTCCCGGCGATAGGCGCCGACGCTGGCGGCGGCGCCGGGCCAGAGCGCCACGGTGCTGGTGGCATTGGCCGGGATTGCCGGCACGCCGCTGACGATGAGTGCCGGAAAGCTGAGGAAGCTGCCGCCACCGGCGACGGAGTTGAGGGTGCCGCCGGCCAGGGCGGCGACGAAGAGAAGGATGATGTTCGGGGCGGTCACGCTATATTCCCATACTGCAACGCGGCGCGGCGAGACAGTTCTCGCTGCGATTGGCGCCCGTTGATGATAGCCGCTGTTGGCGTGAGGGCGACGCCGGCCGCCAGGGAATAAGCTGGGGAGCGGTGTATCGCTGGGTACGTTGACCCGTTGGCACGCCACATGCTAGCGTTAAATCCCACGCAGTCATCTTCTGCGGTCACGGGAATTTTGCAGGAGGAGTCACCAACATCGCACGAGATATCCGTGTCAACGAGAAGATCCGAGCCAGGGACGTTCGGGTCATCGGCGAGGACGGCCAGCAACTGGGGGTGTTCGCCCTATTTGCCGCGCTGTCGATGGCGCGCGAACGGGGATTGGACCTCGTTGAGGTCGCCCCCAACTCTGTGCCGCCGGTCTGCCGGTTGATGGATTACGGTCGGTATAAGTACGAACAGCAGAAGAAGGATCAAGAGGCGCATCGCACGCAGCGCACCAACGACCTGAAGGAAGTGCGCATGGCCCCGGTCATCGACGACCACGACATTGAAACGAAGACCAACATGATACGTCGCTTCGTGGAAGGCGGCGACAAGGTCAAGGTCACGATTCAGTTCCGGGGCGCGCAGATGCGCCATCAGGAGATCGGTCGGGATGTCCTGGAGCGCATCCTCACCATGCTGCGCGGCGTCGCCGTTCTGGAGCGCCCGATCATCATGGAAGGTCGCAACATGAGCATGTTTGTCGGGGCGACGGCGAACCGCCAGACAGCTCCCGGTGAGGAACGCGCTACGGCGGCCGGCGCACCCCGCCCGGCGGTTCCGGCGGCCAACCGGCTCGGCGCCCAGGTACGGCCGGCCGATGGCGCTCCGGCGCGTCCGGTGGCCAACGTCGGGCCGCGCCCGGTCGGGTCAGGGCCGGCCCGGCCGGCGGCCGGCCCCGGCGGCCCGGC
>JAICXR010000163.1 GCA_025980355.1 Chloroflexota bacterium
CAGAAGGAGCAGCGATACTGCGACCGCGGGTTTCTCGTACTTGCCATGACTACCTCCCTGGAAGAGCGGGCATCGCGACAGGACTCGTCAATACCTCATCAACAAGACCGTAGTCTTTCGCTTGCGGCGCGTCCAACCAGTAATCACGATCGGAATCGCGGGCAATCCGCTCCATTGGTTGGCCCGTATGCTTAGCGAGGATGCCGCGGACGAGCATCTGCAAGCGGATGATCTCACGCGCCATGATTTCCATGTCGGTGGCCGGCCCTTCCACGCCTCCCGCCGCCTGGTGCATATGGATCGTGGCGTTCGGGAGGCTGAACCGTTTGCCGGGCGCGCCGCCCGCGAGCAGCACCGTGCCCATCGACGCGGTCACCCCCAAGGCGTACGTGCAGACGTCCGGCTTCACGTGCTGCATAGTGTCGTAGATCGCGAGGCCAGCATGGATGGACCCACCCGGCGACATGATGTACATGTGGATGTCCCGGTCTTGATCTTCGCTGGAGAGATGAATCAACTCCGCCACGATCAGGCTGGCCATGTTCGGCTCAATCGGCGTATGCACCATGATGATGCGCTCTTTGAGCAGGCGGGAAAAGATATCGTAGGCTCGCTCGCCGCGGTTTGTCTGTTCCACGACCATCGGCACGAGCATCTGGGGGTCCGGCGGCGTCCAGTTCATTCCGGTATCTCTCTATTCTCGGTACTCTCGGTCTGCGGCCCGCCCGCCGACGCCTCGTCGGGAGCAGTCTCCTCCGCTGGAGTAGCCGCCTCCGGTGGAGGCGCCTCACTCTGCAAAGCTAATTCTACGAGACGATCCAGCGCGAGGCGCTCGCGGGCGCTGCTCCGCACGGCGGTGAGGATGCGCGGATTGGCGGCAATCAGCCCCGGCAACTGGTCGGCCGGAACATTCCCTACCAGGCGGTGCAGCTCTTCCGTGACCTGCTCCTCCGTCGGCTCAATGCCCTCGGCCTTGGCGAGCTCTGCCAGGACCAGATCCCGTCTGACCGTCTCCTCGGAATCGGGGCGCCAGCGGGAGCGCAACTCTTCCGGCGTCAGGCCGAGCATCCGGAAGTACTGTTCGGGATCGAAGCCCTGGCGGGCGACGTTGCCGGCGAATGTCTCCAACGAACGATCGATCTGGCGCTCCACCAGAAAGGCCGGGTAGTCCAGCTTGGACCGCTTGAGGAGTTCGCTGACGGCAGCGGTCCGCTGACGCTCGGTCTCGGCGTCTTCCGCCGCCTTCTGCAACCGCTGGCGGATGTCGGCTCGCAAGGCCGCGACATCGCTGATCCCCGGCGTCCGCTGGGCCAGGGCGTCATCGACCGGCGGCAGGATTGGTGCCTTAATCGACTTGACGGCGATCGTGTAGACCGCCTCCTTCCCGGCGAGCTCCGGGCGAGGGTAATCCTCCGGCAGCGTGACGAGGACCGTCCGCTCCTCGCCGGCGGCGGTGCCGAGGAGCCCTTCATCGACCTCCTTGGGGAGGCCGTTCTCACCGACCGCCAACTGCTGATCCTTGGCGTCGATCAGTGTCTGGCCGTCGGCGGTGCTGTTGACGTCGGCAATGATCCGGTCGCCGGATTCGATGCCGCGGTCGGTCACATCTTCCCAGGTCGCGTACTGCCTGCGCAGGTCTTCGATGACGGCGTCGATGCGCTCCTCGGGAATATCCACCGGCTGTGGTTCCACGTGAATCGTGCGGTAGTCGCCCAATTCCACCGTCGGCGCGACCGGGACGGTGGCCTTGAAGCTAACCGGCTGCTCCGGTTCCATCGTGAGCAGCTCGACCTCGGGATCGGCGATGGGCTCGACGCCCGTATCCTTCAAGGCATCGCGGTAGGCGTCGGGCAACAGGTGGTCGAGCGTCTCCTGCCGGATGCGCTGTTCACCGACAAAGCTGCGGAGGATGTGGCGCGGGGCCTTCCCTTTGCGAAAGCCGGGCACGACGTACTGGCCGCCGAGATGCTGGTACGCGCGGTCCGTCGCGCGGTTGACTTGCTCCGGTTCCACTTCCACCGTGAGCGCGATACGGCTGCCCTCCAGCCGCTCCTGGGTTACCTTCATTCTTGACTCCTCGGACGGCCATCCTGGCCTCTGGGGGGCTGGCCTCCCAGTATAGCACGGTTGTCCGGCCACTCCGGCGCCGGGGCGCCAAAGCGGCGATTCTCGCCGGGCACACAAAACGGCCAGACGCCTCCATAGTCCGGTGGAGACGCCTGGCCGCCAACCATAGCCCGGGCCGTGCTCGCTGCCAATGGTCGCCCTCTACGAGCGGAAGACGGGATTCGAACCCGCGACCCTCTCCTTGGCAAGGAGATACTCTACCACTGAGCCACTTCCGCCGGCTGCCGCCCGACACCCCGTATCGGGCCTGACGCTATGCAATTGTATGCTACTGCTCGGTGCCCGTGGGCGATGAGAGACTCGAACTCTCACGGGTTGCCCCAATGGATCCTAAGTCCACCCTGTCTGCCAATTTCAGCAATCGCCCGTTCGTTGCCGCTCGCTCCCACGGTGGTTCAGGATACATCAGTTCGTCGCACCAAAAAGCCTACCATGGCTCCATGGTGATGACAAGAGTCGGGCGGGGGCGACTCCGCCAGGCTATCCCTTGTTCCGCGGCACCCCGCGCCCGGACGTTCCGGCGGGGGAAAGGTCGCGGCGGAGCGGGACGGCACCGACCACACCCGGGCGTGGCCGCCGGCGCATGACCCCCTCCCGTTCCGAGATGAGGTAGTCCGCGGTGCGCGCGGCGATCGCCTGGATGGTGAGCCCGGGATTCGCCGAACCCTGGGTCGGCAGGATACTCCCGTCGCAGCAGAAGAGGTTGGGGACGTCGTGGCTGCGCCCGAAGCTGTCGACCACCGAGGTTCGTGGGTCGTTGCCCATGCGGGCGCCGCCGATGAGGTGGGCGTAGCGCGGCTCCTGCACGACCTCCTCGGCCCCGGCCGCCCACATCACCTCCATCGTCTTCTGGGCGCCGAAGTCGATCAACTTCTTGTCGTTGTCCTTCAGGCTGTAGGTGACTTTGGCGACGGGCAGGCCATGCCGGTCCTTCTCCTCGGCCAGCGTGACGCGATTGTCGGCCCACGGGAGCAGCTCTCCCAACAGGCCGAACGCCGCCCAGTGATTGTAATCCATCATGACCTGGCGCAGTCCCCAACCCCAGGCGCCCTTGGCCACCATCATCTGCTTCGCGAAGCTGATCGGCAGCGGCCCGACGGTCTGGATCGCGAAGCCCCGGGCGAAGTCGCGCTTCCGGTCGGTCTCGTAGAACTCCTCGGTCAGGCCGTTGGCTGGCGGCGCCTTGTACATGCGCACCGGTTCGGCGAAGCGACCGAGGATGACGTTCCCGGCCTGCACCATGAGGTACCGGCCGACGGTGTCGCTGGAGTTGGCGAGGCCATGCTCGAAGCCGGGGCAGGCGGAGTTGAGGAGGAGGCGCGGCGTCTCGATGGCGTAGCCGGAGACGATCACGACCTTCGCCCGCTGCTGCCGCTCATGCCCGTCGCCGTCGAAATAGGTGACTCCCGTGACGATCGGCCCGCCGTTGTCGGGATCCTTGCCGACATCAATGCGGGCGACCATGCAGTTCGCGCGTATCTCCGCCCCATGGTGGATGGCGTCGGGCACGTGGCTGTAGAGGGTACTTTGCTTCGCGCCGACCTTGCAGCCCTGGATGCAGAAGCCGCGGTAAATGCAGTGCGGGCGGTCGGCGTGCGAGCCGGACGTGATCGCCACCGGCCCGCCGGCGACGGCGCGGATGCCCAACTTGGTGCAGCCGCGCACCAGGATGTCGGCCACGCCGCCGGATGGGTGCGGGCCGTAGGGGTAGCCGTGCGGGTCGCCCCAGGGGAAGTTGAGCGGCCCGGCGACGGGCATCTCCTTTTCCAGGAGCGCGTAGTACGGCTTGATCTCCTCGTAGCTGATGGGCCAGTCCACGCCGACGCCGTCGTCGGAGTATTCCCGAAAGTCCGACGGATGGAAGCGCGGCACGAACGCCGCCCAATGGACGGTCCCACCGCCCACACCATGGCCGCTGTTGTTGGAGCCGAGCGCGATCGGGTCCGGGCCGCCGGTGATGCGCGGCTCATTCCAGTAGAGTTTGTGCGACCCGGCCTCGTCGCTGACCCAGTCGCGTTCGACGTCCCAGAAGGGGCCGGCGTCGAAGGCGACGACGCGGAATCCGGCCCGGGACAGGCGCTGCGCCAGCACCCCGCCCGCCGCGCCGACGCCGACGATGGCGAAGTCAACCTCATCGGTATTCCCGTAGCGGCGCATCGCCGCCAAGTTGACCTGTTGGATCGGGCCGAGGGAGTGTTCCGCGGTGTGGGCCAGGCCGAAGGGGCCGAGGAGCGGTGTGTTCAATGCGTCCCTTCCTGCCCCGGTGTCGGCGTCTTGCCGCCCGCCTCCACGCCCAGCGGTGCGAAGCGCCCGGACAGGGCGCCCGGTGGGGGTGCCCAGGCGTAGCGCTGCTCGCCCTGCTCCCAGGGTTCCGGATCGCCGCGCTCCAGGCGCATGTAGCCGCGCGGGTACGCCGGGCCGCCGAAACCGATCTCGTCCCAGGCGTAGGGATGGGCGTAATACCCTTCGATGCAATCCTGCACGAGCAGCTGCCAGAAATGGATCACGGACATCTGTTTCCAGTATTCCTCCCCGGCCGGCGGATTGCCGTCGTGGAGCGTTTCGAGGACGCGGTCCTGCTCCAGCACCGTCAAGGCGGCAAATGACCGTTGATAGAGCTTCTGGGCGATGGCCTCAATGCCCTGGATGCCCAGACGGAAGACTTCCTGGTCTTTCGGCATACCCTCAAAGCGGTAGCCGTCCTGTATGTCCTCCGCCAGGCGTTTGTCGATAGTGTTCAGGATCGGGATGCGCTTCGTCGGGATGCGGTCATCCTGGGGCAGGATACGGTCCACGACCGCCTGCATCACGCGGACCTCCGCCTCGGAGAAGAAGCGCAACGGCGGGACGTGGTTGACGCGATCGAGCACGACCGTGCGCGTGGCTTCGTCCCAGTAGGCTTGCTGGGCCAGCGTGCGATAACCGGGGTAGTAGCCGGGTTGTTCGCGCGGGGCGAGGGGGTGGCCGGTCGTGGGCTCAACCGGCAGGCGATCCATGTTCTCCGCCGCGGTGGGGCGGTCACCGCTCTGGTAGAGCGGCGCGAGGTTGGTGCGCGTTGGCCCGAAGGGGTTCCGCAGCTTGTTCACGACTGGGATCTCCGCAATAGACTGGCCAGCAGGCCCAGGAAGCCGCTGGCGGCGAACAGCAGGGGGGCGAAGATGGGCGGGCCGTAAACCCAGTTGTAGACGGGCATGGTGAGGCCGCCGGGACGGCGCAGGACGCCGCGCACGTGGAAGAAGGAGCCGGCGGCGCCGTCCAGCATGGCCAGCAGCGAGGCGATCGGCAAGAGCGTTCGGGCGACGCGCCGGCTTGCCACCGCACCGAACCCGCCGGCCATTAGGATCGGTCCCAGGGCGATCGGCGTCCATTCGTACCAGTAGCGGAAGTTGTTCCTGTAATGCGAGTAGAGCGCCTCCGCGCAACTGAGGAAGGCGGAAATGGCCGTCGCGGCGGCGAGGTGGCGCTGCAGCATACCTTCGCGCGCCTGGTGCTCAAACGCCCGGCCGCTCTTCGCCAGCGGGGCAGGCAGGAAGTCCAGCCATCCCGGATGGCGGTCGCGCGTCAGCATGGCGGGCAGCGGGTTCGTCGGCGCATCCTCGCGCCGCAACAGCGAGGCGATCACGCCGAGGTAACCGCTGAGCGCGAAGAGTAACGGTGCGAAGAGTGGCGGCCCCATCACGATGTTGAAGATCGGGATCCGCCAGCCGCCCGGCTTGCGCTTGATGCCGCGGATGTGAAAGAAGAAGCCGATCACGCCGTCCAGCATGGTGACGAGCGACACCAGCGGCATGACCGTGCGGGCCAGTTTGCGGTTGACGGCGCCGCCAATCCCCGCCACTGCCAGCGCGCCGCTCAGGACGAGCGGACTGTACATGATGCGCTGGCTGTAGCTGCCGCGATAGTGCTCGGAGGTCACCTCCCAGCCGCTGAAGACGCTGGAAATCGCCGCGATGACGGCGAGGCTGCGCTGAAACTTGCCCTCGCGGATGTCCTGGTCGATCAGGGCGCCCTCGCGGGTCAGCCAATCGGGGAGCACCCGGCGCAAGAGCCGCAGGGGATATTCATCGGCGGTCACGGCCATCGGGGCGCCCTTTCACGGTCGGTGCTGCCCACCGAGCGTTCGGGGACAGCGCAAGCGTGTGGACGCACGAAATGTGCCGGAAGGACGCGCCCGGACCCGCGACCCGTCGGGTTACTTCGGCACATAATTCGTCCGCCGTTGGGTCTGCAGGAAGGCGACGAGATCGTTGAGCTGGTCGGTGGTGAGGATGGCGCCGAAGGCCGGCATGTTGGTCGACCCCCGGCTGATCTGGATGGTCATCTGCTCCGGCGTCATCTTGTCGCCGATGTCCCCGAGGTTCGGACCGCGGATGCCGCCCTGGCCGGCGATATTGTGGCAGAACTCGCAGCCCTTCTCATGGAAGAGATCGGCGCCCAGCCGGGCGGGACCGGTCAACGAGCCGACCACCGAAGCCGGCAGTGGCTGGTCTGCGTAGTCCGGGGACCAGGGGGCGACGTGGCCTTCGATGGTGTAGAAGCCGACCGTGAAGAGCGTCATCAGCACGAACACGACCGCCCAGGGCCGGCGGGCCGGGTGGCGTTCGCCCTTGTAGCCGAGGATTGGGATCAGGAAGAGCACGATGACCAGGGCGATCGGCGCGCCGACGATGATTTTATTCTCGTAGTTCGACGGAGACAGGGCAAGGAGGCCGAAGTACCAGAGGAAGTAGAAGTCCGGTCGCGGCGTTGCCGTGATGATCGTCGGGTCGGGCGGCAGACTCAGGTCGGGCGGCCCTTTCGTCCAGGCGATCACAATCAGGGCGGTGACCACGGCGGCGCTGAAGACGACATCGCGCCAGAGCGCGTCGGGCCAGAACGGCACGCCCTCGCGGCGCAACATCGCGTCGTACCAGGCGCGATAGCGGCGCGGATCGACGGGGCGGCCGACCCGGGGCGGCTCGGAAATGCCGTTCTTGATGACGAGGTAGAGGTGGAAGGAGACCACAACGATAATGATGCCCGGCAGCCAGAGCATGTGCAGGCCGACGATCCGGGCGAAGGACTGGGCGCCGAAGGTGTCGCCGCCGAGGACGAGGTTCACGAGCCAGGTGCCGATGATGGGCACGCGTCCGGCCTGATTGATTAAAATGGCC
>JAICXR010000035.1 GCA_025980355.1 Chloroflexota bacterium
AGATCATCCTACGCCTGACGGAGGAATTGGAGGCCTTGCGGCGTGGGACCAGGGGATGAATCCCCTGGCTAAAACGACGAAGCCCCTGCGGGGCTGCCCGATTCTGGTCACGGCATCCGGTGCGGGCAGCCCCGCAGGGGCTTCGTCGTCGTAGCCGGACCGCGCCGACGCTCGCAGGGCGGCCGTGTCCGGTTCCCCCTCCGGCCGGCCCCTACCGCCCTGCCGCCACCGCTTTGTCCTGGCGTTGCCGGACTTGCTCCCTGCCCTTGGCGGCGCTGTCGGCCGCCTTCTGACGTTGGATCAGGAGGCAACTCACCGCGCCGACCAGAATGACGGCGATGGAGACTCCCAGCGTCGGGCGCATCGCGTTGATGAAGCCGTGGACGAAGACGTTCTTGCCGATCTGGGCTAGTTGCTGCGCCGCTGCGGCGGGAATGCCGGGCGGCAGGGGGATCTGGGTGCCCGTTTGGCCGCGGCCGACATCCAGTCCGCCCTGGGCGGCGTGGCTGAAGCCGTTGACGAAGAGGGCGCGGAACTGGGCCGGCAACTGGGCCGAATAGACGACCGCCTGGTCTTGCAAGGACGTCGCCAGGCGATTTTGCAACACGGCGCCCACGACGGCGCTGCCGACCACCCCACCGACCTGGCGGGTGGTGTTCAGCACACCGGAGGCGGCGCCGGCCATCCGCGGCTGGATGTTGCGCATCGCCGTCGCGCTGAGCGGGGCGAAGATGCAGCCCATGCCGAGGCCGGCCACGATGGCGGGGAAGAAGAAGGTGGATCAGGTAGAGTCCGCTGACGCCACCAGGATGATCAGCCCCATCCCAACGGCGAACAGGGTCAGCCCGGCCATGAGGATGTATTTGCCGCCGATGCGATCCGCCATCCGCCCCGCATTCGGCGCCACCACCATGGAGACGAGCGACATCGGGGCGAGGGTGAGCCCGGCACGCAAGGCCGTCATACCCAGCACGGACTGGAAATAGATGGTCAACGGCAAGAAGAGGCCGAGCATGCCGAACGACATCGCGGCGCTGATCCAGTTCATCAGGGAGTAGTTGCGATCGCTGAACAGCGACAGCGGCACCAGCGGCTCCGGCTGGAAGCGTTCCCAGATCACGAAGGCGATGAATACCGCGATGCCCGCGCCGATGATCTCGGGGATGGTCACCCAGCCGAAAATGGTCCCCCAGTTGTAGCGCTGGCCCTCGATCAGGCCGAATACGATGCCGAAGAGACCCAGGCTGGCGAGCAGCACGCCGACCTGGTCCAGGCCATGCCGGCGGCCCGGGCGCAAGTCGGGCACGATCAGGAATGCGCCAAGCAAGGCGAGAATGCCAACGGGGAGGTTGACGTAGAAGATGCCGCGCCAATTCCAGTAGGTGACGATGAAGCCGCCGAGGGTCGGACCGAGCACCGCGGCGATGCCGGCCACGGCGCCCCAGATGCCGAAGGCCGCGCCCCGCCGTTCGGGCGGGAAGATGGTGGTGATGATCGCCAGGGTCTGCGGCGTGAGCAAGGCCCCGCCCACGCCCTGGACGACCCGGGCGGCGATCAGCTCATTGGTGTTCTGGGCCAGGCCGCACACGGCGGAGGCCACCGTGAAGATTGCGAGGCCGAGCGCGAAGAGGTTGCGCTGGCCATAGAGGTCGCCCAGCCGCCCGGCGGAGATCAGGAGGACTGCGTAGACGAGGATATAGGCGTTGAGCACCCAGAGGATCTGATCCAGCGAGGCCTTCAAGGTGTCGATCATGCTCGGGATGGCGATGTTGACGATGGTGGTGTCCAGCAGGATCATGAAGAAGCCAAGGCAGAGCACCAGCAGCACCAACCACGGGTTGCGCGTGCTGCCCCCCGGCGCTCCGGCACGAGTCGGACCCATAGCGATTCTCCTGACCAATACTGACGGCGGCAGCGGGCGGGTCGTGATATTTCGGTGAACGTATAGTACGCCCAGAGAACTACAGGATCGAATATTACCGGGTGATTTCCACGCCTGTCAAGGCCGCGAGGTCGGCAGCATGCCCCGGCGTTGCACGGGTACCCGTCGCAGGGCGGCCAGATCGGCGCTGCCGGTGGCGAACATGGCCAGGCGCAGCTCGAAGGTGAACTGCTCAATCCGGTCGACGACGGCCTGAACGGTGCGCGTGGCTGGCTCCAAGAAGGGGTGCGCCACGCCGGCGACGTCGGCGCCGAGCGCCAGCGCTTTGGCGATGTCGACACCGTTTCGGATGCCGCCGCCGGCGACGATCGGCATCGTGGGGCAGGCGGTGCGCACTTGCACGATGCAGTCCGGCGTCGGGATGCCCCAACCGGCGAAGGCGTCGGCGGCGGTCCGCAGCCGGTCGGTGGGCGCGCGCAGCCCTTCCACCCGCGCCCACGACGTGCCGCCGGCACCCTGGACGTCGATGGCGCCCACGCCCAGCGCGGCCAGCCGGGCGGCCACCGCGCCGGAGATTCCCCAACCGACTTCCTTCGCGACGATCGGTTGGCCGAGGTCCCGGCAGATCGCGCCGATGCGCTCGGCAAGGCCGGCGAACGTGGTATCGCCGCCCGCCTGCAAGCCCTCCTGCACGGCATTGAGGTGCAGCGCCAGTCCGTCCGCCCCGATCATCTCCACTGCGGCGCGACACTGGTCGAGTCCGTAGCCGCGGCGCAGTTGGACCGCGCCCAGGTTGGCAAGCAATAAAATATCGGGCGCGACGTCGCGCACCTCGTAGGTGCTGCGCAAGTCGGCTCGTTCCAGGGCGGCGCGCTGGCTGCCGACGCTGAAGCCGATGCCCGTTTCCTGGGCCGCCGCCGCCAGGTGGCGATTAATCTCCCGTGCCCGCTGGGCGCCGCCGGTCATGCCGCTGATCAGTAACGGCGCCCGCAGCCGCTTGCCCAGGAAAGTGGTGGAGAGGTCGACCGCCTCAAGGTCCAGTTCCGGCAGGGCGTTGTGCTCCAGCCGGTAGGCGGCGAATCCCTCGGACACCGGCTCCTGCACCGGGCCATCCATCGTCAGGCGGAGGTGGGCCTCCTTGCGCGCCTCGGTGTCGCCCACGCCCATCGTTCCCTCATCCCCTCATCGTCCCATCCCCGACCGCCGAACGCTGGACGGTGGGCGTCGCCGTGACCCTCCTCCGGGAGGTCGCCATGAAGCCGATGAACATGACCGTCCAGCCGATCAGCATGATGACCCAGAAGGCGCCCGCGCCGGCCAGGCGAGCGACGGTACCGGCGCCGGCAATGGTCAGGGCGCCGACAGCGATGACGACGTTGGCGATGGCGCGCTCGGGGGCAAGATGGCTCAGCCAGGTGCGTCCGGCAGAGAAGAGGGCGACGCCCACCAGGCAGACCGTACCGAACGTGTTCATCACAATGAGCAAAGGCAACCAGGGACCATCGCCGAGTACGTGCGTACCGGCGCCGGTGGTCGAGGCGAGCTGGATGGCGTCGATCGGCGCGGCGAAGACGGCGCTGGCGGTCACGATGCTGACGACGACCAGGACGATGACGAGCGGGCGCAGGCTGCGCTTCGTCACCAGGTAGAGGCTGCCCAGCCCCAGGAAGGCGACGTTGAGGGCGGCGCCGAATAGATAATAGAGGCGGAAAAGGATGGGGGGGCGACCGGCCACCAGGAAGACCGCATAGGAACCGGCGGCGAGCGCCGCCATCGCCAGGGCCAGCGACCAGGCCGCCTGATAGGGCCGGCGGCGAGCGTACCATTGCCGTCCGACCGTCCAGGCCATGGCCGTGGTGACGATCGTCACCGCGGCGGCGGCCGCAAACTCTCCACTCATCCGCCGACCTTCATCGCCCAGGATCCGATATGCCGCTGTTGCACGTTCCCATGGTACCCGCCGCCTGACGGTCACGTCGGTAATCGGGGCGGTGCTATTGGACGATACCCGTGCCATCGGTGCTATCCTACATAGTAGGAGCGCGGTGTGCTCATAAGCAGGCGGAGAACAGAACTGATGGTGCAGCGAACCAACGAAACGATTGACCAGCCCCTACCCTATCCGCGCGACCGGCTGCTGGAATTCCTGGAACAGATGGTTTTGATCCGGCACTTCGAAGAAAAGACCATGGAGATGCTGGCCCGCAACCGCATTCGGGGCTACTGCCATTGGAACATCGGCGAAGAGGCCAGCGTCGTCGGCTCCGTGGCGGCGATGACCGAGCAGGATCAGATCGTTACCTCCTACCGCGACCACGGTTTTGCCCTGGCCCGGGGCACCGCTCCCGGGGCCGTCATGGCGGAACTGTTCGGTAAGGAGACCGGTTGCGCCGGCGGGCGCGGCGGCTCCATGCACATGGTGGATATCGCGCGCGGCTTTTACGGCGGCTACGGCATCGTCGGTGGCCAGATCCCCATCGCCGCCGGTCTGGCGCTGGCGGCGGACTACCTGGGCGAAGACCGGGCGGTGATCGGCGTGTTGGGCGACGGCGCCACGAACATCGGCGCCTTCCACGAATCGCTGAATCTGTCCCAGGTCTGGCATTTGCCGGTCGTCTGGTTGATCACGAACAACCAGTACGGGATGGGGACGTCGGTGGCGGAGGCGAGCGCCGAGCCCGACCTGTATAAGCGCGCCTGCGCCTACCGTATGCACGGCGAACAGGTCGACGGGATGGACGTGCTCGCCGTCTATGAGGCGACGAAGCGGCTGCTGCACCGGGCGCGGGTGGAACGCGAGCCGAGCGTCCTGGAGGCGATCTGCTATCGCTATCCGGGCCACTCCTATGCCGACGCCGGGAAGTCCTATCGCACCCAGGACGAGATCGATCGCTGGAAGCAGAAGGACCCGGTCCGCACCTTCCCCCGCTTCCTGGAGGAGCACGGCCTCATGGACCAGGCCGGCTACGAAGCGATCCAGAAGCGGGTCGACCAGCAGGTGCATGAAGCTGTCGACTTTGCGGAACGCAGTCCGTTCCCGTCGCCTGATTCCCTCTACGAGCACCTCTACGCGACCCCTACGAGCGCGTCTACGCGAATGGAGCAGAACGCTTAGCATGTCTGAAATCGGATACCGTCAGGCGCTGCAGCAGGCGCTGCACGAGGAACTGGCCCGGGACGACAAGGTCTTCGTGATGGGCGAGGAAATCGGCGTCTTCGAAGGGTCGTACCGCATCACCCAGGGCCTCCTGAAGGAGTTCGGCCCCCGGCGGGTGCGGGCGACGCCAATCTCGGAGGAGGGCTTCCTCGGCGCCGGGATCGGCGCGGCGATGGGCGGCTTGCGCCCGGTGGTGGAGATCATGACGATCAACTTCATCCTGGTCGCCATGGATCAGATCATCAACAACGCCGCCAAGATCCGCTACATGTTCGGCGGCACCGTGGGCGTGCCTATGGTGATCCGCACGCCGGGCGGCGCCGGCGCCGGGCTGACCGCCCAACACTCCCAGAGCCTGGAAGTATGGTTCGCCAATACGCCCGGCTTGCGCGTCGTGGCGCCCGCCACGCCCTACGATGCCAAGGGCCTGCTGAAGGCGAGCATCCGCAGCGATGACCCGGTGCTGTTCAGCGAGCACCTGATGCTCTACAACACGCGCGGCGAGGTGCCCGACGGCGACTACACGGTGCCGATCGGCAAGGCCGACGTCAAGCGGTCCGGCACGGACCTGACGATCGTCAGCCACTCCTACATGACGTTGCACTGTCTGGAGGCTGCCGAGCGCCTGGAGCGCGAGGCGGGCATCAAGGCCGAAGTCGTTGATCTGCGCTCGCTGCGTCCGCTGGACTTCGAAACCGTCGCCGAATCGGTCAAGAAGACGAACCACGCGCTCTGCGTGGAAGAAGGCTGGCAGAGCTACGGCGTCACCGCCGAGCTGGCCGCCCGCATCTCCGACGAATGTTTCGACTGGCTGGACGCGCCCGTCAAGCGCCTCGGCGGTGCCGAGGTGCCCACGCCCTATGCCCGACCGCTGGAGGCGGCCGCCATCCCCAGCACCGATAGCATCTTTGAAGCGGCGGTGAAGGCGCGCAAGGGGACGTGAGTTAAGAGCGGTACTCCCAGCCCCTACCTCACGTCCGACGGCAGGCGGTTCGCGTCCTCGCGCACCGGGAATGGATAGCCGCGCTCGTCCATGCAGCCGAAGCAGAAGCGATGACGCAATATCCCCTCCGCGGCGTGGTCGGTGTCGCCGGCCCCGCCTCCGGTGGCGCGGCCGAGGCCGGCCAGGCTGAGGTAGCCCAGGCTGTCGGCGCCGATGTACTGGGCCACGGCATCGACCGACCGGTGGCTGGCGATCAGCTCGTCTTCGTCGGGAATGTCGATGCCGAAATAGCAAGGATGCTTGATCGGCGGCGCGGCGACGCGCATGTGGACCTCGCTCGCTCCCTTTCGCCGCAACGCTTTGATCAGAATCTGGAGGGTGTTGCCGCGCACGATGGAATCCTCGACCAGCACGATGCGCTTGCCTTCGATCTTGCTCTGCACGATGTTGAACTTTAAGTCGATCTCTAACCGGCGCAAGCGCTGGTCCGGCTTGATGAACGACCGGTCGGCATACCGGCTGGCGATGACCGGCTCGGCGAAGGCGAGGCCGGTCTGCTCCGCGTAGCCGAGCGCCATGGGGATGGCCGTCAGGGGGACGGGCACGACCATGTCGGCTTCCGCCGGGTATTCCCGCGCTAACTGCCGGCCCAGTTCCTCGCGCACCTGATACACGTTCCTGCCGTCTAGGACGCTGGTCGCATCGCTGAAGTAGACGAACTCGAAGACGCAGAGGCCGCGTCGCGCCCGCCGCAGGAACGTCTCCGTTCGACAGCCCTGCTCGTCGATCGTCACCAGTTCGCCGGGCGCCAACTCGCGCACGAACGTCGCACCGACGCGGTCGAAGGCGCAGGTCTCGGAGGCGAGAATCCAGCCGTCGCCGAGGCGGCCGAGGGACAGGGGCCGCATGCCGTAGGGGTCGCGCAGGCCGTAGAGTTTGCCTTCGGCCAGCAGCACGAGGCTGTAGGCGCCGCGCAGGCGGTGGGCGGCCTGGCGTAGACGATGGGCGAAGCTCTCGCCCCCCGCCCGCAACAACAGCGCCGCGATGACCTCGCTGTCCGTGTCCGACTGGAAGGCGATATCCGTGATCTCGGCGCGCAGCTCCGAGGCGTTGACCACGTTGCCGTTGTGGGCGATGGCGACCGCGTCGTCGATCATCTTGCGGCCGGGGCGCAATACGAAGGGCGCGGCATTCTCCACGCAACTGGACCCGGTCGTGGAGTAGCGGACGTGGCCGATGCCGCAACACGTCTTCGGCAGGTCGTCCGTCCCCTGGGGGAAGACATCGCGCACTCGGCCCATGCCGGTCTTTGGCACAATCTCACCGGTGCCGGGAAGCAGCAGCGCGACGCCCGCGCTCTCCTGGCCGCGATGTTGCAGCGCCGTCATGGCGATGACCAGATAGCGGGGGACATCCAATTGATTGGTGGGGTCGAAGATGCCGACGATGCCGCAATGATCGTGAATCGCCTCGTCGGCCATCAGGAGATCATCAGCGGTACTCACGTCCGGAAAGTATACCGTGCGGGCCGCGACGTTGCGTACGCGCCCCCTTTTGACACGCTCCGGCCTTCGCTGCGATACTGGCACGGCGATTCCACGTCGGGAATGGCTACCGGTAGACCGTGCCGGGCGGAGACGGTAGGACGGCTCGTCGAGCCGGCGGAGTTCATATGCGTCTATTCGAGTACCAGGCGAAGCAGTTGTTCGCCGAGGCCGGCCTGCCGACGCCGCGCGGGGCGGTGGCGAACACACCGGAAGAGGCGGCGGCCGCGGCCCAGGGGTTAGGGCGGGTCGTCGTCAAGGCTCAGGTCCACGTCGGCGGTCGCGGTAAGGCCGGCTTTATCAAGCTGGCCGACAACCCCGAAGAGGCGGCGGCGCACGCGCGACGCATGCTGGGCGCCGAGCTGAAGGGGTACACGGTGCATCAAGTCCTGATCGAGCAGGCGCTCGATATCGCCAAGGAATACTATCTCGGCGCCGTCCTGGATCGGGACGGCAAACAGATCGTCGTGCTGTTCAGCACGGTCGGCGGCATGGACATCGAAGAGGTGGCGGCCACCGCACCGGACAAGCTGATCCGCTTGGCGCCCGACCCGCTGGTCGGCCCCCAGAACTTCCAGCTCCAGGAGATGGTCTTCCAGGCCGGCGTCGACCCGAAGGTCTTTCGGGCGGTGGTCAGCGCCGCGGCGACCGTCTGGAAACTGTTCCAGCGCTACGACGCCTCCCTGGTGGAGATCAACCCGCTCGTGATCACCGGCGCTGGTGAGGTAGTGGCGGCGGACGGCAAGTTCGAGGTGGACGACAGCGCGCTCTACCGGCACCCGGAGTTGGAGCGGTTCCGCCAGGCCGGCGATGAGGACCCGCTGGAGGCGGAGGCGCGCAAGCGCAACCTCAACTACGTCCGCCTGAGCGGCGACATCGGCATCATGGCCAACGGCGCCGGCCTGGCGATGAACACGATGGACGTGGTGGCGGCGCACGGCGGCAAGCCGGCCAACTTCCTCGACGTCAGCGGCGGGGCGCGGGCCGACGTGGTGCGCAGCGCCCTGGACCTGATTCTGCAGGATACGAAGGTGAAGGGCGTCTTCATCAACATCTTCGGCGGCATCACGCGCGGCGACGAAGTGGCGCGAGGGGTGGTCGAGGGCGTGAAACAGCTCGGCGTGCAGGTGCCGATCGTCGTGCGGATGGCGGGCACCCGCGAAGAAGAAGGGCGGGCGATCCTGCGCGAAGCGAACCTCGTTCCCGCCACGAGCGCCGCCGACGGCGCCGAGAAGATCATCGCGCTGCTGCGCGAGAAGGGCGCGTAGACGGATGGCGGTGCTCCTCACCAAAGAGACGCGGCTGATCGTCCAGGGCATCACCGGGCGGGACGGCTCCTTTCAGACGCAGGCGATGCTGGACTACGGCACGAAGGTCGTTGGCGGCGTGACGCCCGGCCGTGGCGGCCAGACGGTGTCCGGCCTACCGGTCTTCAACACCGTGGCGGAGGCGGTCGACAAGGTCGGCGCCAATGCGGCGGTGGGCTTCGTGCCCGGACCGGGCGCGGCGGACAGCATCATGGAGGCGGCGGCGGCCGACCTCGACCTGATCGTCTGCATCACCGATCGTATGCCGATCTTGGACACGCTGCGCGCCTACAGTTTCCTCCGGGGCAGGCGCAGCCGGCTGATCGGGCCGAACTGCCCCGGCGTCACCACGCCGGGCGTCGGCAAGGCCGGCATCATGCCGGGCAATATCTTCCGGCAAGGGCCGGTGGGCCTGATCTCGCGCAGTGGCACGCTGACCTACGAGGTCGTCAACCTGCTGACCAACGCGGGCCTCGGCCAGAGCACCTGCGTCGGTATCGGCGGCGACCCCATCGTCGGCAGCAGCTTCAAGGACATCCTGCAACTGTTCAACGACGATCCGGCCACCGAAATCATCGTCCTGCTGGGCGAAGTCGGCGGCGCGGCGGAGGAAGAGGCGGCGGAATGGCTCGCCGCCGAGGGGAAGAAGCCGGTCGTCAGCTTCATCTCCGGGCGCACGGCGCCGGAGGGCAAGCGCATGGGGCACGCCGGGGCGATCATCTCCGGCAATCGCGGCACCGCGGAGGCCAAGATGGCGGCCTTCGCCGCGGCGGGGGTGCCGGTGGCCGACACGATCGAAGAGATTCCGGGCCTGGTGAAGGCCAAGTTGTAGGGGGCAGGGTTGATGGCAGAGCAGAAATGGGCGCCGCCGGCGAGCGGCACAGCGATCACCGGGTCTGGCGGGAAGTTGAACGTCCCGGACGACCCGATCATCCCCTTCATCGAAGGGGACGGCACCGGGCCGGATATCTGGCGGGCCTCCGTGCGCGTCTTCGATGCGGCGGTTGCCAAAAGCTACGGTGGCCGGCGCAAGCTGCATTGGTACGAAGTGTTCGCCGGTGAAAAGGCGTTCAATACCTATGGCGAGTGGCTGCCGGAACAGACGCTGGACGCGGCGGAGAAGTATGTCGTCTCCATCAAAGGGCCGCTCACGACGCCGGTCGGCGGCGGCATCCGCAGCCTGAACGTGACGTTGCGCCAGCGCCTCGACCTCTACGCCTGCGTGCGACCGATCCGCTACTACCCGGGCGTGCCGAGCCCCTTGAAGCAGCCGGAGAAGACGGACATGATCATCTTCCGCGAGAACACGGAAGACGTCTACGCCGGTATCGAGTGGCGCGAGGGCACGGCCGAGGCCAGGAAGGTGATCGCCTGGCTGAAGGACGAGATGGGCGTCGAGGTCCGCGCCGACTCCGGCATCGGGGTCAAGCCGATCTCAATCTTCGGCAGCAAGCGTCTGGTGCGCAAAGCGATCCAATATGCCATCGACAACAAGCGCAAGAGCGTCACCCTGATGCACAAAGGCAACATCCAGAAGTACACGGAGGGGGCCTTCCGAGAGTGGGGCTATGAGCTCGCCCGGGACGAGTTCCCGAACGAGACGATCGCCGAGCAGGAGGTCTGGGACCGCTACGACGGCAAGGCGCCGGCCGGCAAGATCGTCATCAAGGACGTGATCGCCGACATCATGTTCCAACGCATCCTCCTGCGCCCGGAAGACTACGACGTGATCGCCACGCCGAACCTCAACGGCGACTACATTTCCGATGCCCTGGCGGCCCAGGTGGGCGGCATCGGGATTGCGCCCGGCGCCAACATCAGCGACTACGTGGCGATGTTCGAAGCGACGCACGGCACCGCGCCGCGCTACGCCGGCCTGGACCAGGTCAACCCCGGCTCCGTGATCCTCTCCGGCGTGATGATGCTGGACTATATGGGCTGGAAGGAAGCGGCGGCGAATATTGTCGCGGCGCTGGAAGCGACGATCGGCCAGAAGACCGTCACCTACGACCTCGCCCGCGGTAATCCGGGCGCCCGGACCGTGAAGACCTCGGAGTTCGCCGACCTGATCATCAAGAATCTGACCTGAGAGGGCTCGCCCGCCATGCCCGATCCCATCGGTGTCGTCGTCTGCGGTCCCCATGGGCGCATGGGCAGCGAGACCGTGCTGGCGGTGGAACACGACGCCGCGCTGCAGTTGGCCGGCGTCGTCAGTCGTCGGGCGGAGGCCACGTTCGGCGTCGGCGCTCGCTCGGTACCGGCGTCGAACGACCTGGCGTCGCTATTGGACGCGACACACCCGGCCTGCGTGGTCGACTTCACCACGGCGGAGGCCGCGCTACAGCACGGGCGCATCGCCCTCGGTCGGGGTGTTGCCTTTGTGACCGGCACGACGGGCCTTGGCCTGGAAGACCTGGTGGTGTTACGTGAACTGGCGGACGGCCACCGCGTCGGCTGCCTGGTCGCGCCGAACTTCGCCATCGGGGCGGTCCTGGCGACCCACTTCGCCACCCTCGCCGCGAAGCACTTCGCCTGGGCCGAGGTGATCGAGCTGCATCACGAACGCAAGGCCGACGCGCCCTCCGGGACGGCGCTGGCCACGGCGCGAGCGATGGTGGCGGCGCGCGGAGCGCCGTTCGAGGAGACGGAGGTCACGAAGCAGACGTTGCCCGGCACACGCGGCGGCGAGGTCGATGGCGTGCACGTCCATAGCGTCCGCTTGCCCGGCTTCGTGGCCCACCAGGAGATCCTGTTCGGCGGCCAGGGGGAAGTGCTCACCATCCGCCACGACTCCACCCACCGCAACTCCTTCATGCCCGGCGTGCTACTTGCCATTAAGCACGCGGTCGCCCAGCCCGGTTTCGTCTTCGGCTTGGGGCCGCTGCTGGGGGTGTAGGCGTCCGTTCGCGGGACGGGTGGTCCCCGTTGCGCCTATGGTACTAGTGGCACCTGCCGTTACATCCTATACTTCCAATGCCGGAAGCGGGCGTTGGGAGGCGCCCCGGTGGGCCGGCGCTGGAGGACCGGAAAGAGCGCGTGTGGGTCGGCCCGGCGTGATCCTCCCGGCCCGTCGACGAGATCGTGAAGGGACCGCATTCGTGCCGAAGTTTGGCAACGTATTTTCCAATGAGGGGAAGGGCTCCGACGGCAAAGGCTCCGCCCACGACGGCGAGCGTCGGAGCGGGCTGACGCCGGACGAGATTGCCAGCCGCCTCTACCCGAAGCCGGCCGATACCTGGCGCAAAGATGAGCCCGTCGCCGCCGCCGTCGCGACGGCGCCGGAAGTGACGGCGAAGCCGGAGGTGACCGCCGCGCCGGAGGAGAAGGATGGCGAGGCGTCGCCCGACAGTGAGAGGAATGGTCAGGTGGCAGTGGCCAAGCAGGAAGAAGAAAGTCAGGTTGTCGTGGCGGAACCCGCTCCTTTGACGATGATTTCGACGCCGACGGCGGCCGAGACGTCCCCCAGCCTGGCGGCGGAGCCGGCGGCGGCGACCGAGCGCCTGGTCAGCGTCATCAGCCGGAACTCCGTCTTCGACGGCAACTACTCGACCGATGGCGACGTGCGCGTCGAAGGCGAAGTGCGCGGCGACATCACCTGCAAGGGCAACGTCCTGATCTGTGACGGCGCGACGGTCAACGCCAAGATCAGCGCGACGTCGGTGGCCGTCGCCGGGCGGCTCAGCGGTGAGGTGACGTGCACGGAGCGCTTCGAGGCCCAGCCGACCGCGCGCATCACCAGCCAGATCAGTACGCCCCGCCTGGTGATCCAGGAAGGCGCGATCGTGGACGGGCAGGTTCGGATGGGCGTCCAGGAGTAGCTGCGGCGTCTCCCCGCCGTGCAACGCACCGGCGCGACTGCCGGCGCGTCAGTGCCCTTCCGATTCGAAGACGATGGCCCCGCCGACGATCGTCGCCCGGACGGACGTCTGCAGTAGCGCCTCCGGCGGTAGCGACAGGATGTTACGATCCAGCAGCGTGATGTCGGCAAGCTTGCCGGGGGCCAGGTTGCCCAGTTCGTGTTCGCGTCCCGCGGCGTAGGCGGCGCCCAGGGTATAGGCGTGCAGCGCTTCCTCCAGGGTCAGGCACTGTTCGGGATACCAGCCGCCAGGTGGCTGGCCGTCGGCGCGTCGGCGGGTCACGGCGGCATAGAGGCCTTGCAGCACATCGAGGGTTTCCACCGGGCAGTCGGAGCCGAAGGCGAGCGCGGCGCCGCTTGCCAGGACGCTCCGCCAGGCGTAACCGAGCCGGGAACGCTCGCCCCAGAACTGATCGGCGATCGCCATATCGGCGGTGGCGTGGATCGGCTGCATGGAGGCGATGACGCCGAGCTGCGCCAGGCGAGGGAGGTCGTCCGGATGCAGCAACTGCACGTGCTCAATGCGCTGGCGGAGGCCCTTCGCCACCCAGCGCGCGCGTGTGGCGGCAAAGGCGTCCAGCACCTGCCGGTTGGCGGCATCGCCGATGGCATGAATGGCGCAGGCCAGATCCTGATCGGCGGCGCCGGCGATCAATTCTTGTAGTTCGGCCTCGCTGGTGATCGCCACGCCGAGGTTGGCGGTGCCGGCGAACGGCTCCAGCATCGCGGCGGTGCGCGACCCGAGCGCCCCGTCGGCAAAGATTTTCAGGCCGCCCGTCTGCAGCAACGGGTGTCCGGCGTTGCTGCGCTGCTCGCGTGGCCAGCAGGTCCGCCAGGACGCAAGGTCAACCATCATCTGGACGCGGAGCGAGAGGCCGCCCCGTTCCAGCGCCCGCACGAAGGCGGCCCGAGCGTCGGCCGCCTCCATGTCGTGGACGGCGGTGATACCGGCGCGGTTGGCGACGGCCACGGCGTCCCGAAGGGCGCGGTCGCGGTCGGCATCGCTCGGGGCCGGGACATGCCGGCGCACCAGCGCCATCGCCTCCTCGGCCAGGATGCCGCTCGGCGTTCCGTCGGCGTCGTGTTCGATGCGCCCGCCCGGCGGGTCGGCCGTCGTGGCGGTGATGCCGGCGACGGCCAACGCGGCGCTGTTTACCCAGATTGAGTGGCCATCCTTGCGACCGAACAGCATGGGATGAGTGGGAGAGAGGCGGTCCAACAGACGGCGGTGCGGCGTGACGCCGGCCCAGAGGTCCTGATTCCAGCCGCTGCCCGTTACCCAGGTCCCCGGCGCCGCCTCTTCCAGGCGCCTGCTGATTCGCCGTTCGACTTCGGCGTAGGAATCTACTTCCGTCAGCACCACCTGTTCCAGTCCCAGCCCGAACCAGAGCAGGTGGATGTGGGCATCGACGAAGCCGGGCACGGCGAGGCCGCCGCGGAGGGCGACCACCGCGGTGCGCGGTCCGCGCAGTGACCGCGCCGCGGCGCCGAAGGCGACGACCCCGCCGTCCCAGACTGCCAGAGCGTCGCTCTCCGGCATGCCTGGGTGGAGTGGATGG
>JAICXR010000263.1 GCA_025980355.1 Chloroflexota bacterium
GCCATCCGGACCGGGACGACGACGCGGCATACCCGCCACCCGCTGCGCGCGGTGCCGGTCTATTCGGCGCTGACCGTCGGCGGGATATTGGTGGCGCTGCCCTTTATCTGGATGGTGCTGACCTCCTTCAAGACGCAGTTCGAGGCCCTGGCCTATCCGCCGACCTTCCTGCCCTCGGTCTGGCACATGAGCAACTACGCCGACGCCTGGAAGCTGCCCGGCCCCTGGCCCGGCGGCTTCGCGCGCTACTTCGTGAACACGATCTTCATAGCGTCCGCCACCACCGCCGGGTCGATTATCACCTCGGTGCTGGCCGGCTACACCTTCGCCAAGATGGAGTTCTTCGGGCGAAACGTCGTCTTCATGTGTTTGCTGGCGACCTTGATGGTGCCCTTCGAGGCGATGCTGGTGCCGGACTTCGTCATCGTGAAGTCCTTGCATTGGTACGACACCTACCAGGCCTTGATCGTGCCCTGGCTGGCTAGCGTGTTCGGCATCTTCCTCTTGCGCCAGACCATCTCGACGCTGCCCAATGAACTGTGGGATGCGGCGCAGTTGGACGGCCTCGGGCACGCCGGCTACCTCTATCGCGTCGTCGCGCCCTTATCCCTGCCGGGCATCTTGACGCTCGCGTTGTTCGGTTTTCTGGAAAGTTGGAACTCGCTGCTCTGGCCGTTGATCGTGACGAGCAGCGATACGATGCGGCCCTTGCAGGTGGGGCTGTCGTTCTTCATCACGGAGAACGGCACGCAAATCAGCCAGTTGATGGCGGCGGCGACGTTCACGATCGCGCCGATCTTGGTGTTGTTCCTCGTCGCCCAGCGCCAATTTATCGAAGGCATCGCGCGGGCCGGGTTAAAGGGCTGAGCGTGCGCGAGGAGGCGCGCATGCTCGTACAATCACTAGGGAGCAGAGGCCGGCGGCAGGTGGATCTTCGCCGGCGCCGCGTGCAGAAGAGAGGATATCGTTGAAAACATCTTCGCGTCGAAGTTTCCTGATCCTGGCATCCGGGGCGCTGGCCGGGCTGTCGCTGGCCGCCTGTGGCGGGTCGGCGGCGACCACCGTGACCACCAGCGCCGCCACGAGCGCCGCACCGGCGAGCAGCGCCGTGACGACTAGCGCCGCGCCGACGAGTAGTGCCGTGACGAGCAGTGGCACCGCGTCCGCCGCACCGAGCAGCGCCGCCACCACGGCGGCGACCAGTAGCAGCGCGTCTGCCACCACGAGCGCCGCGGCGGCAACCACTGCCGCGACCTCCGCGGCGACGTCCAGTAGCGCCGCCGCCGCCTCGGCCTCCAAAGCACCAACTCCCGTGGCCACACCGGTTCCCGTGACGTTGCGCGGTACCAAGGTGACGTTCTGGCATACGCAGTCCGGCCCGAACGCCCAGCTGCTCAACCAGATGGTCCTGGCCTACAACGCCACGCAGTCCAATTACACGATAGTGCCGGAGTACAAGGGCAGCTACGACGACCTGTATAAGGCGAACCTGGCGGCCATCAACGCCGGGCAGCCGGTGCCGTTGTCCGTGGCCTACGAAAACCAGGTCGCCGACTATTACACCAGCAACCTGGTCGTGCCCTGGGACGACTATATCAACAACGCCCAGTACGGCCTGTCCGCGGCCGACAAGGCCGACTTCTTCCCGGCCTTCCTAGAACTGGGCAAATTCTCCCAGTTCGGCAACAAGTTCCTCACCTTCCCCTTCGGCAAGAGCCTGGAGCTGATGTGGTACAACGCCGACCTGCTCAATAAGGCGGGGTTTGCCAAGCCGCCGGCCACCTGGGACGAGTTCCAGCAGCAGGCCATGAAGCTCGGCACGGGCGGCCAGAAGGCCTGGGAGTTCAGCGCCGATGCCTCTCGCTTCGCCACCTGGGTCTTCAGCCGCCACGCCGACCTGCTCAGCGCCGACGGTCAGAAGCTGACGATCAACACGCCCGAGGCCCAGGCCTCCATGGGGCTGCTGTCCGCCCTGGTGCAGGCGAAGGTCGTCCAGACGCCGACGGGCTTCCAGTCGGAGACGGACTTCGAACAGCAGAAGACGTCCTTCTACCAGGACTCCAGTTCCGCCCGCTCCTACATCCTGGCGGATCTGACCAAGGCGAACGTCAACTTCAACTGGACGGCGGAGATGCCGCCGGTCGGCCAGTCCGGCCAGGACCCGGCCTCGGACCTCTACGGCGGCAACGTGACCCTCTTCAAGACCAGCGCCGAGGCGCAGCGAGGCGCTTGGGAGTTCATGAAGTACTTCAGTGCCGGGCCGCAGACGGCGAAATGGGCGCTCGGGACAGGGTATATGCCGGTCCGGAAGTCGGCGACCACCACGGAGGAGTACAAGGCGTTTCTCGCCCAGAACCCCCGCAACGCCGTCGCCATCAACGGCCTCCAGTACGCGGGCAACAAAGGCGAGCCGAAGGTGGCAGCCTGGCAGCAGGTGCGCGATATCCTGCTCTCCATGATGCAGCAGGTCGTCGCCGGCACGGCCAACTACAAGGACGCCCTCGCCGCCGCCGACCAGAAGGCGAACGCGGCGCTGAAGACTTCATAGGGGGACGAGGGCCGCAGGGGCGGCCCTGCCCTCTCCCTGGGGGAGGAGGCAGGGTGAGGGCTCCTTAAACGGCGAAGGCCGGTACGCCCCTGGCGTACCGGCCTTGCTTGCGGTTCCCCTTGGTCTACAGGCTGTTGCTGATGTTGGAGAAAACACCGGACAACTGACCCTTGAGCACGGTGAGGGCGACGACGAGCAAGATGGCGACTAAGGCGATGATGAGTGCGTATTCGACCAGACCCTGACCACGCTCACGAGTTTGGACCTTGACCCAGAGTGCCAGCAACTTTTCCATGGACTTCCTTTCTTTCCCTTCTAGTGAGGGATGTTCCGAGAGGTGATCGACGCAACCACCTTCTTGGGTACGAAAAGAAGATACGCGCTTTCGGTGCAAAGCGATATCCACTAGTGTTCCTATGCATCCCCAGTACTCTGTACAGTACTTGTGGAGCAATTGCTCGGGATCTACGCGGCCGCATCCGTGAGCGCCGCGAAGCGCTCGAAGAAATCCGGGAAGGTCTTGGCCACGCAGGCGGGATTTTCGATGCGCAGGCCGGGGACGCGCAGGCCGACGAGGCTGAAGGCCATGGCCATGCGGTGGTCGTCGTAAGTCTCGATGTCGGCGGCGTGCAGGACGCTGGGCCAGATCGTCCAGCCATCACCATGCTCGTCCACGCGGGCGCCGAGCTTGCGCAGCTCGGCCGTCACCGCCGCCACCCGGTCGGTCTCCTGGTGACGGGTGTGTTCCAGGCCGCGGAGCGTCACGGGGCCGCTGCAGAACGGGGCAAGGGCGGCCACCGTTTGGGCGGTGTCGTTGGTGTCGGCTAGGTTGAGGTCGGCGCCGAGCAGTCGGGGCGGGCCGTGCACTTCAAGGAAATCATCACCCCAGACCGTTTCGCAGCCGAGCGCTTGCAGCGTGTCCAGGAAATGGATGTCGCCCTGGGCCGACCGGCGGCCCAGCCCTTCGACGCGGACGCGACCGCCGGTGAGGGCCGCCGCGGCCAGGAAGTAGGTGGCATTGGAGGCGTCGGGCTCGACCCGATAGTCGCGGGCCCGGTAGCGCTGACCGGGGGCGACCCGGAAGCGCTCGTACCCGTCGCGGGTCAGTTCCACACCGAACGCAGCGAGGATGTCGGCCGTGATGTCGAGGTAGGGGCGCGACACCAGGGTGCCGGCGACTTCCAGCTCCAGACCGTCGCGCATGTAGGGTGCGGCCAGCAAGAGCCCGCTGAAATACTGGCTGCTGATGTCGCCCGCCATGTGGGCGTGGCCGCCGGGGCAGCCATCGGCCTTGACGACGACCGGCGGGCAGCCGTTGTTCGCTTCGCTCCGGGCGTCGACGCCCAGGGCGGTCAGCGCCGCCAGCAGCGGGGCGATCGGCCGTTGGCGGGCGCGCGGCGTGCCGTCCAGGCGATACCGGCCGTGACCGAGCGCCACGATGGCGCACAGGAACCGCATCGCCGTGCCCGACAGCCCGAGGTCCAGGTCGGCCCGCGCGGCGGGGATCGCACCGGCCAGGCCATCGACGATAAAGCGTTCCCCGGCCTCGTCCGCTTCGACGCCGATGCCCAGCGCGCGCAGCGCGCCCGCCATGTACCGGGTGTCGTCGCTGAAGAGGGCGCCGCTGATCGTGGACCGCCCCGCCGCCAGCGCGGCGATGGGGAGCGCGCGGTTCGTGTAGCTCTTGGAACCGGGCAAGCGGACGTTGCCGACGACGGGGCCCCGCACCGGCCGGATGGCGATGGCTGGCGGCATTGGGGACCTCCCCTCCTACGCCGAGACGTCTTCCGGCTCGTCGATGATCGGACGATCGGTGCGGGAGAGGAGCAGGGGCTTCGTGTGGCGCAGGATGACCTCGGCGTTCACGACGCATTTCTTGACGTCGTTGCGCGTCGGGAGGTCGAACATGACGTCAAGGAGGGCGTCCTCGATCACCGTGCGCAGGCCGCGTGCGCCCGTCTTATGCTTGAGCGCCTCGTCCGCCACCGCCTCCAGGGCGTCGGCGGTGAAGATGAGCTCCACCTTGTCGATGGCGAAGATCTTCTGATATTGCTTGATGACGGCGTTCTTCGGCTCGGTAAGGATGCGGATCAGGGACTCGCGATCAAGGGCCTCCAGGCCCACCGTCACCGGGAGGCGGCCGATGAACTCGGGAATCAGGCCGTACTTCAGGAGGTCGTCGGGCCCGGCCTGGCCGAACATCCGGTTGGCCTGCTCCTGCCGGGCGATGGCGTCCGTTTCCGCCTTAAAGCCGATGGTGCGCTTGCCGCCGACGCGATCGGCGACGATCTTGTCGAGGCCTTCGAAGGCGCCGCCGCAGACGAAGAGGATGTTGGCAGTATTGATCTGGATGAAGTCCTGATGCGGGTGCTTGCGCCCGCCCTGGGGCGGCACGTTGGCGACCGTCCCCTCGATGATCTTGAGGAGGGCCTGCTGGACTCCCTCGCCGGAGACGTCGCGGGTGATGGACGGGTTGTCCGACTTGCGGGAGATCTTGTCGATCTCGTCGATGTAGACGATGCCGCGCTCGGCGCGCGGGATGTCGAAATCGGCGGCCTGGATCAGCTTCAGCAGGATGTTCTCGACGTCCTCGCCCACATAGCCGGCCTCCGTCAGGGCCGTGGCGTCGGCGATGCAGAACGGCACGTCCAGGATCTTCGCCAGCGTCTGCGCCAGGTAGGTCTTGCCGCAGCCGGTGGGGCCGATCATGAGGATGTTGCTCTTGCCCAGTTCGATGTCGTCGATCTGGGCGCCGGTCTGGACGCGCTTGTAATGGTTGTAGACGGCCACGGACAGCACGCGCTTGGCGCGGTCCTGCCCCACCACGTACTGGTTCAGC
>JAICXR010000331.1 GCA_025980355.1 Chloroflexota bacterium
CGTCCCGGCGCAGCTCTCCGTAATCGGCTTCGACGACATCATCGCCGCCTACCTCACACCGCCGCTCTGCAGCTTCGATCCGCGCCTCTACGACGTCGGCGTACAAGCAGCCGAGCTGCTCGCGGCGGCACTGCGGGGCGAGCTGGCTGCCCCCCGACGCGTGATGACCGACCTGGACTTTGTCTGCCGCTCGAGTTGTGGGCCGGCGCCGGCGCAAGGGGGCCGCTGAGTTCGCCGAGCGCTAGCAAAGCGCTGCGCGCTGCAGAGGCCGGCCAGTCCCTCCCGTGACGGCAGGAGGGGGTGGCAAGGTTCCCCCAGATGGCGAAAGGTCGGACCCAGTTGTACCGCCCGGCGGCGATGGGGCATACTGTCGGTGTGGCACACACTATGCGAGCTATGCGTGCCGTGACGGCGCATCAACCGCCAGCGGACAGAGGCGGACAGAGAAGGAACTGCGTGAAGCACGTCGTTCGCGTCATTGGGCTCCTGGTGAGCGCCGTCTGCATCTGGCTGATCGCCCGGGTCTTCCAGCCGTCGGCGTTGCTCGCCGCCTTGCAGCATGCCCAGCCGCTCTGGCTCCTTCCCGCCGCGATCACCCTGGCCGGTTTCCTGACGTTAAACGCCTGGCGCTGGCGGACGCTGCTGCGGCCGGCGGCGCGGCTGCCGCTCGTCCGGCTGCTGCGCTGGCAATTGATCGGCTACCTCGGCAACACCATTTTCCCCTTCCGCGCGGGGGAAGTGGCTCGGGTGGTGCTGGTCGCCCGCAACACCACGGTGCAACCGGCGCCGGTGGTGGCAACCATCGTCGTGGAGAAGATCTGCGACGGCAGCGCCCTGGTCGGCTTGCTGCTGCTGGCCCTGCTCCTGCTGCCGGTGCCGACCTGGGTCACGGTGATCGCCGGGGTCGGCGCCGCGGCATTCGCCTGCGGCATCATCCTGCTGCTGGCGCTCTCGACGCCGGCGGCCAAAGCGCTGTTGCTGCGACGCGCCTTCCCCGGCCTGATTGGGAAGCTCCAGGCGCTGCTGCTTTCGGCGCTGACGATGGTGCCGGGGCCGCGCAACCTGGCGCTGCTGCTTGGGCAGTCGTTGCTGCTCTGGCTGGTTGACGTGCTGAACACCGCCTGTGTGCTGAAGGTGTTCGCGTTGCCCGTCGGGTTGCCCGGCGCGTTGCTGCTCACCGCCGGCCTCAACCTGGCGCAGATCGTGCCGGCCGGTCCGGCCGCCATCGGTACCTATGAGGCGGCCGTCCTGGCCTTGCTCGGCAGCATGGGCGTCGCCGCCGCGTCGGCCCAGTTGGCGGCCGTCGGGCTCCGGGCCGCCCAGTACGCACCGCCGGCCCTGCTCGGCCTGATCGCCATTTGGTGGGAAGGCTTATCCTTCCAGGAGTTGCGGCGCCCGGAATCCCCGGAGCGTCCGGCGGAGGCCGAGCTGCGCGGCGGCGCCGCCTCGGCCTGGCGACCTTGAGCGGCGCCCATCCGGATGGCAGGACAGCGGGGAGCGAACCAGGCGAGGGGAAAGACGTGAGCGCAATGCCGAAGGCAGGCCAATTGCAGCAGCCGGCGGCGGCGCGCACGAAGCGCGTCGTGGTGGCCATGCCAGCCTATCGCGCCGCCCGTACCCTGGAGAAGACGGTCAACGCCTTGCCGGCGAACGCCGCCGATGCGCTGCTGCTGGTGGACGATGCCAGCCCCGACGACACGGTGGCGGTGGCGAACCGCCTGGGGCTGCAGGTGCGGGTCCACCCGAAGAACCTCGGCTACGGCGGCAATCAGAAGACCTGCTACGACGAGGCCCTGCGCCTGGGCGCCGATATCGTCGTGCTACTGCACCCCGACTTCCAGTATGACCCGCGCGCCGTGCCCGCCCTGGTCGCGCCCATCATGGCCGGGCGCGCCGACTTCACGTTCGGTTCTCGCTTCGCCGGCGGCGCCGACCCCCGCCTTGGGGGTATGCCCCTCTACCGTTACATCGGCAACAAGCTGACGACGACGCTCATGAACGCATTGCTCGGCACTCAATTTACGGAGACGCACAGCGGCTTCAAGGCCTACAGCCGGCGCTTCCTGGAGGCGGCGCCCTACCGCACGTACTCCGACGACTTCGTCTTCGATACCCAGATCCTGCTGGAGGCGGTGGCGGGCGGCTTCCCCATCCAGGAGGTGCCGATCCCCACGCGCTACACCGAGGAGAGTTCCTCCATCGGCATCCGACGCTCCCTCCGCTACATCGAGCAGAGCCTGCTGCTGGCCTGGCAGACCCGCCACGAGCGACGACGACGGTAGCCGCCCGACCTGGCGGCGTAGCCAGGCCAGCGCACGAACGGCGGACGTCGGGAAAGGGGACGAAGGCGTGCAACAGCTCATCATCAACGCCGATCAGGGCGGCGCGACGATCAGCAAGCATATTTACGGGCACTTTGCCGAGCACCTGGGGCGATGCATCTACGAGGGGATCTGGGTCGGCGAGGACTCACCGATCCCCAACACACGGGGCATCCGCAACGACGTCGTTGCCGCGCTGCGCAAGGTCGCCATTCCGGTGCTGCGCTGGCCGGGCGGCTGTTTCGCCGACGAGTACCACTGGCAGGATGGCATCGGGCCGCGCGGGCAGCGGCCGAGCATGGTCAACACCCACTGGGGCGGCGTCACCGAGAACAACCACTTCGGCACGCACGAGTTCATGGACCTCTGCGAGCAGATCGGCGCCGCCCCTTACATCTGCGGCAACGTCGGCAGCGGCACGGTGCAGGAAATGCAGCAGTGGGTGGAGTACCTCACCCTGGACGGCCAGTCGCCGATGGCCGACCGGCGGCGCGCCAACGGTCGGGACCTTCCCTGGGCGTTGCCGTTCTTCGGCGTCGGCAACGAGAACTGGGGCTGCGGCGGCCAGATGCGCCCGGAATACTACGCGGACGAGTACCGGCGCTATCAGACCTACGTGCGCAACTTCGGCGGCAATCGCGTCTTCAAGATCGCCTGTGGACCGAACAGCGACAACTATCACTGGACGGATGTGCTGATGCGGGAGGCGGCCCGCCACATGCACGGCTTGTCCCTCCACTATTACACCCGGCTGGGTGGCCCGCGCGGGACGCCGTCATCGGCGACGGAGTTCGGCGAAGCGGAGTGGTTCGCCATCCTGCGCAACACGCTGCGCATGGAGGAGCTGGTGACGAAGCACAGCACGATCATGGACCGCCACGACGCGGAACGGCGGGTCGCCCTGGTCGTCGACGAGTGGGGGACCTGGTACGACGTGGAGCCGGGGACCAACCCGCGCTTCCTCTACCAGCAGAACACGCTGCGCGACGCGCTCGTGGCCGGCCTCAACCTGAACATCTTCAACGCCCACGCCGAGCGCGTGCGCATGGCGAACCTCGCCCAGACGGTGAATGTGCTGCAGGCGCTCGTCCTGACCGACGGCCCGCGCATAGCGACGACGCCGACCTATCACGTCTATGACATGTATCAGGTCCACCAGGACGCCACGCTGCTGCCTTGCGCGATCCAGACCGACATGTACCGACACGATGAGCAGGAGATCCCGCAGGTCAGCGTGTCGGCGTCGCGCAATGCCGCCGGCCGGCTGCACCTGACGCTCTGCAACGTCGATCCGCGGCGGGAGGCGGCGCTGCGCTGTGAGCTGCGCGGGCTGGCGCCGACCACGGTGGCGGGCACGGTCCTGACGGCGGCCACGATGCAAGCGTACAACACCTTCGACCGACCGGATGCCGTCCGCCCGACCGGCTTCGACGGCGCGAAAATCGCCAATGGCGGGTTGACGATCACCCTACCGCCAATGTCGGTGACGGCGCTGGCGGTGGAATCATAGAAAAGGAGGCACGGCAAGGATGGCCACCGACCAGACCCAGACAATGACTCTTGACGAGGCCTGGGCGGCGGGGTTCGACCCTGATCGTCTGCGGGATGCCTTCCGATTGCTGACGACGTGGGTGGAGGCGGGGGTGCTGCCCGGCGCGGCCGCCGCGATCGCGCGCGGCGGGCGGATCGCCGGGGAAGCGTACGTGGGTCTGGCCCATCAGGCGCGCCGTCAACCGGTCGATGATCAGACCATCTGGTCGCTCGCCTCGGTCACCAAGCCGTTCACCGCCACGGCGGTCATGCTGCTCGTCGAACGCGGCCTCATCTCGCTGGATGAGCCGCTCTACCGGCTCCTGCCGGAGTTCCTCGACGCGCCGGCGACGCCCTTCGACCGACGTGCAGTGACCTTGCGCCACGTCCTGGCCCATTGCTCCGGCCTGCCCGGCTTCTCCGAGGACAACACCGCCTTGCGCCAGGCGCACCGGCCGTTGGAGAACTTCGTGCGCTCCTTCGGACGCCAGCCGCTGCTTTTCGCCCCGGGCACAGCCCATTACTACAGCAATCCCGGCATCC
>JAICXR010000123.1 GCA_025980355.1 Chloroflexota bacterium
GACCAGCAGCTCGCCGAACACGTACGCATAGCAGTAGAACGGCCAGTGGAAGAAGTGGGTGATGTACGACCAGCCGACGCGGTAGCCGTCGGTCAGTTGCACCGAATCACCATAATAAGGCTGGTTGGCGGCGATCCAGAGGTCGCCCAGCGCCTCCGGCGTGAAGCGGCCCTTTTCGCGCGCCGCGAAGGCGGAGCGCTCGAAGCGAGTGAGCACGTTCTGGCGGAAGACGGTGGCGAAGATCTCCTCCACCTTCCCGGCCACCAGCGCCAGCTTGCGCTGGGGGTCGGTCTCGCGTTGCGCTAAGAGGTCGAAGGTCAGCATTTCGGAGAACACCGACGCCGTTTCCGCCAGGGGCAGCACCGGATAGTAGTTGAACATCGTCTGACCGCCGGCCAGCAGGTCGTGCATGCCGTGGCCCAGCTCGTGCGCCACCGTCATCACGTCGCGGGCCGTATCGGTGTAGTTGCAGAGGACGTAGGGGTGGAGCTTGGGCGACACCCCCATACAGAAGGCGCCGCCGCGCTTGCCACGACGCGGATCGGCGTCGATCCAGCGCCGCTCGAAAAACTGCGCCGCCATGTCCCGCAGGCGGCCGGAGGCGGCGCCGAGCGCCTGCAGCACCAGCTCGCGGCCTTCGTCGTAGGTCACCCGCGCCACCTCGCCGCCGAGCGGCGCGTACTGGTCGTAGATCACCAACGGCTCGATGCCGAGCAGTTTGCCCTTGAGCGTGAAGTATTCGTGGGCGATCGGGTAATGCTCGGCGGTGACGCGCATCATCTGCTCCACCGCCTCTGGGTCCACCTCGTTCGCCAGGTGGCGACTGGCCATGGGATCGGCATACTTGCGCAGCCGGTCCATGGTCAGTTTGTCCTGGACGAGCGTCTCGTAGATGAAGGTGAGGACGTCGCCTTTCTTCGCCATCGCGTCGTAGAACACGTCGTGCGCCTGGCGACGGTGCTGGCGGTCCGGTTGGTAGTAGAGCGCCAGCAGCGCCGACTGGGTGAGCTCCTGGCGCTCGCCGTCGCGCTCGATGGTATAGGTCATGCCGGACAGTTGCTCGGTGAAGAGGCGCTGCCAGGCCTGGCTGCCCGTCAGGTCTTTGTCATTGACCACCTTCTCTTCCGGCTCCGTGAGGGTATGCGACTTGAAGAGCCGTTCGCGGGTCAGGTAGTGGCGGTAGGTTGCCAGCGCCGGGCTGGCCATGACCTTTTCGGCGGCCTCATCGGGCAACGCGCGCCATTCTAGGTCGAAGAAGAGGACGATGTTTTGCAGCTCGGTCAGCCGTTGTTCGACGTATTGCTCCAGGTCGCGGTTCGCCTGGGGCGTGGTATCGGCGGCATAGAGCAGGCCGGCGTAGGCGGCGATCCGGTTGACGCTGTCGCTCCAGGCCTCGAAACGCCGGATCGCGGCCAGCAGCAGCTCCGGATCGGGGCCGCCAGGCACATTGACTTTGCCGCGGTAGGCGTCGGCGAGACGTTCCGCCTCCGCCTGGGCGGAGTCGAGCGCTTCCCGGATGCGGGGATCGTCCGGCCCGGCGAACAGGTCGGAGAGATCCCAGGCCACACCGGCGGCGCTGGAAGGGACTTCGGGCATTGGAGTCTCCTTAGCTAAACCTCAATTGATTTGATGTACGGGTATCCTCACCCCTTCCCCTCTCCCGCGGGGAGAGGGGTGGCGAGCTGCAGCGAGCCGGGGTGAGGGTGTCTTGCTCACCCGAAGCAGCAACTCGGGTAACAGACGTTGGGCCGGCGGGCGGCGGCCACCTCATCGAAGCGGCGATAGGGCGTCGTCGTTGGCGCTCGGCGCAGCAGGTCGGGGTTCGTGTCCGCTTCCTTCGCGATCGCCAGCATGGCGTCAGCGAAGCGATCCAGCGTTTCCACGCTCTCCGTCTCCGTCGGCTCGATCAGCATGGCCTCGGGCACGCCGAGCGGGAAATAGATGGTGGGGGCATGGAACCCGTAGTCGAGCAGGCGCTTGGCGACATCAAGGGCCCCGAGGCCCTCCTTGCGCCAACGGGTCGCCTGCAGCAGCGTTTCGTGCATGCAGCTCGTGTCGTAGCGGGCTGGGTAGCGGTCCTGCAGCCGCACGCGCAGGTAATTGGCGGCCAGGACGGCGTCTTCGCTGACTTCGCGCAGGCCCGCCGGCCCGTGGGCGCGGATATAGGCGTCGGCGCGCACGAGGATGCCGAAGCTGCCCCAGAAGGCGCGCACGTGGCCGATGCTCTGGGGGCGCGCCTCGTCCAGGAAATAGCGCTCGCCCTCTTTGGCGACGAGCGGCGCGGGCAGGAACGGCGCAAGGTGCGCCTTGACGGTGACCGGGCCCGCGCCCGGCCCGCCCCCGCCGTGCGGCGTGGAAAACGTCTTATGGGTATTGAAATGCATGACGTCGAAACCCATGTCGCCGGGACGGGCGATGCCGAGGATGGCGTTCAGGTTCGCGCCGTCGCCGTAGACCTGGCCGCCCGCCCGGTGGACCAGCTCGTTGAGGCGTACGACGTCGCGCTCGAACAGGCCGTAGGTGCTCGGATTGGTCAGCATCAGCCCGGCGACGGTGTCATCGAGGGCGTCTTCCAGCGCCGCCAGATCCACGCCGCCCCGGTCGTTGGTCGGAATCTCCCGCACGGTATAGCCGCACATGTGCGCGGTCGCCGGGTTGGTGCCATGCGCCGAAGCGGGGACCAGCACCACCGTCCGGCGGTCGTCGCCGCGCGCGCGATGGTAGGCCCGGATAATGAGCACGCCGGTCAGCTCGCCATGGGCGCCCGCCGCCGGCTGCAACGAACAGGCCTCCATCCCCGAAATCGCCAGCAGCTCTTGCTGCACCTCGTAGAGCAACGCCAAGGCTCCCTGCACCGTCTGTTCGGGCTGCAGGGGATGAATCTGCGTGAAGCCCGGCAGGTTGGCAACCTGCTCGTTGACCCTGGGGTTGTACTTCATCGTGCAAGAGCCGAGGGGGTACATGCCGGCGTCGACGCTGAAGTTGAGTTGCGAGAGCCGCGTGAAGTGGCCGACGACGTCCCGCTCGGCCACCTCCGGCAACGGCAGCGGTTCGCGCCGAACCAGGCGGTCGGGGATCAACTGCTCGAGCGGTGTCTCCGGCACGCCCGCCACCGGCAATGCCGGTCCCCGCCTGCTGGGCGCACCGAGCTCGAAGATCAGCGGCTCGGCGCGGGTGGAGGGAGGGGGGGACGTGAGGTGGGGAGCGGGCGGAGCCGCGGTGGCGGAAAGTGATGGGCCGCGACTGCGATCGGCGGCCTCGAGGACAAGGCTGCGGTCTTGGAATCGTCCATGCACGGCAGTGCCGTTTTTGGGGCCGCCGACCGCAATCGCGGCCCGGTTGCCCACCGCAATCGCGGCCCGGTTCGATCCTTCGCCTTTGCCCGTCTCCGCCTCCCCCGCGAGCGCCGCGAGTAGGGCGGCGATATCGTCCGGGGTGTGCGTTTCGGTGACACAGACCAGGAGACTGTTGGCGAGGGACGGATACCAGCGACCGAGGGGCAGGCCGGCGATCACGCCATTGGCGAGCAGGCGATCGACGAGCTCGGCGGCCGGGCCGGGGCACTGGACGACGAACTCGTGGAAGAACGGGTCGTCGCTCACCGCGAAGCCCGGCAGGGTTGCAATCTGCTGGGCGGCATAGTGGGCGCGCTGCGTGCAGACGTTGGCGATCTCGCGCAAGCCCTGGGGGCCGAGCAAGGAGAGATAGATGGCGGCCTGGAGGGCGACCAGCGATTGATTGGTGCAGATATTCGAGGTGGCGCGCTCCCGCCGGATGTCCTGCTCCCGCGCGCGCAGGGTCAGGACGTAGCCGTCGCGGCCGTCGCGGTCCTTGGCGGCGCCGACGATGCGGCCGGGGAGGTGGCGCAGGTAACGGGACCGGGTGGCCATGAGGCCCAGCGCCGGGCCGCCGAAGGCGGGCGGGATGCCGAGCGGCTGCCCTTCCGCCACGGCGATGTCGGCGCCGCAGGCGCCGGGGCTCGCCAGGAGGCCGAGCGCGATCGGGTTGGCGATGGCGATCAGCAACGCCCCCTTTGCATGCGCCAGTTCCGCCAGCGCCGCCCAGTCCTCCAGCACGCCGAGCACGTTCGGGCTGGGGACGACGAGGGCGGCCACCGTGTCATCGATCTGGTCGGCCAAGGCCGCCGGGTCGAGCCGGCGCTGTGTTCGGACGTCGCCCGCCAACTGACGTACCGGGACGCCGTATGCCTCGAGCACGGATAGATAGTGGGGATGGAGCGTCGGCGGCACGGCGATGGTGTCGCGCCCCGTGATATTGCGTGCCATCGTCGTCGCTTCGGCCAGCGCCGTCGCGCCGTCGTAGACGGAGGCGTTGGCGGCGTCCATGCCCATCAGCGCGCAGATCATGCTCTGGAACTCGTACATGGCCTGCAGCGTGCCCTGGCTGACCTCCGGCTGATAGGGCGTGTATGAAGTCGAGAACTCGCCGCGTGAGGCGAGCGCCGGCACTGCCGCCGGGATGTAGTGGAATTCGGCGCCGGCCCCCAGGAAGATCGGTTGCTGCAGGGCGTCGGTATTGCGGGCCGCCAGGCGCTGAAAACGCCGTTGGAGGTCGAACTCCGACAACATGGGGGGAACGTCGAAGGGGAAGTGCCGGAGATCACTGGGGATCATGGCGAAAAGTTCGTCGACAGAGGAGATGCCGATAGCGTCCAGCATGTGCCGGCGGTCGGCCGCGGTGTGGGGACTATAGGGCATTAGTGGCTTTGCTCGCCTTCGATGAACTGGTCGTACTGCTCGCTGGTGAGGAGGGCATCCATCTCCGCCGGATTGCTCACTCTCGCCCTGATAATCCAGCCCGTGCCGAAGGGGTCGCTATTGACGGCCTCCGGCGCCGACTCCAGCTCGCCATTGACGGCGGTCACTTCGCCGCTGACCGGCGAAAAGAGGTCCGAGGCGGCCTTCACCGACTCCACGACGCCGAACGGGCGCATGGCGGTCACCGTGGCGCCGACCTTCGGCAACTCCACGAAGACGACGTCCCCCAGTTGATGCTGGGCGAAGTCGGTGATGCCGATGGTGGCGACATCGCCATCCAGGCGAGCCCACTCGTGCTCGCGGGTGTAGCGACGGTCGGCCGGTGACATGGGCGTGTACTCCTATCGTGGCCGGCGGCGGGGCCGTCGGTAAAAGGGCAGTTTGACGGTGGTGGCGGCGTAGCGCTGCCCGCGCACCTCCACGGCGATCGTCCGGCCGGGTTCGGCGAACGCCGGTTCGACGTAGGCCATGGCGATGCTCCTCTGCAGCGTCGGGGCGAACGTGCCGCTGGTCACCTGCCCCACCTGGCGCCCCTCCGCGAAGAGCAGCGAGCCGGCGCGGGCGGGGATGCGGCTTTCCAGTTGCAGTCCGACCAGGCGGCGGGGCAAGGGAGCGGCGGCGATCCGGCGTAAGGCCTCGCCGGCCACGGAATCCGCTTTGTCCAAATCGACGAAGTGGTCCAATCCGGCCTCGAGCGGGTTGGTCTCGTCGGTCAGCTCGTGACCGTAAAGCGGCAGGCCGGCCTCCGTGCGCAAGGTGTCGCGCGCCCCGAGGCCCGCCGGTTGCAGGCCCTGCCGTCGGCCGGCGTCCAGGAGGGCCTGCCAGACCTGCTCCGCCCGGTCGGCGGCGACGATCAGTTCCAGGCCGTCCTCGCCGGTATAGCCCGTGCGCGCCAGCATGGCATCGCAGTTCGCCACGTCGCCCAACCGGATGTGATAGCGGCGCAACGTGCCGACATCTTCCTGGGTCAGTGTTTGCACGATGGCGATGGCGTGGGGCCCCTGGATCGCCAGCATTGCCGTGTTCAGGGTGTCGTCCGCCAGGGTGACACCGGCCGGCAGATGCTCCCGCAGCAAGGCTAGGTCCCGTTCGCGATTACTGGCGTTGACGACGACTAAAAAATGCTCCGGCAGGCGGTAGACCAGGATGTCGTCGACCGTCGTGCCGTCGGGCCGGCAGAGCAGGCTGTACTGGGCCTGGTGTTCATCCAGGGCCGTCACGTCGTTCGTGGTCACCCGCTGGAGAAAGTCCGTCCCATCCGTCCCGTGGACGAAGATGCGCCCCATGTGGCTGATGTCGAAGAGGCCGGCGGCGGTGCGCACCGCGGCGTGTTCGGCCAGGATGCCGGCGTATTGCACGGGCATATCCCAGCCGGCGAAGGGCATCAAGCGCGCGCCCAGGCCGATGTGGGCGGCGTGGAGCGGCGTGTGCAGCAGGTGCGCGTCGGTGCTCACGCCGGTCGCACCTGCCCGTCGCCCAAGATGACCCACTTGTAGGTCGTGATCTCGCGCAAACCCATCGGGCCGCGGGCGTGCAACTTCTGGGTGCTGATGCCGATCTCCGCCCCGAGGCCGAACTGGCCGCCGTCGGTGAACTGGGTGGAGGCGTTGACGTAGACGGCGGCGGCGTCGACCTCGTTCAGAAAGCGCATGGCGTGGTCGTGGCGCGCGGTGACGATCGCCTCCGAGTGCCCGGAACCGAAGCGGGCGATGTGCTCCAGGGCGCCGTCCAGGCCATCGACCAGGCCGACCGCCGCATCCAGGGAGAGGAACTCGTGGCCCCAGTCCCCCGCTTCGGCGGGCTGGACGCCGACCTCCAGTCCGGCGCGTTGCAGCATCGTCAGCGCGGCGTCGTCGCAGTGCAGCCGGACGCCGGCCGCCAGCAAGGCGCCGGCCAGGGGCGGCAACAGCCGCTCGGCATTCGCCCGGTCGATCAGCAAGGTATCAAGGGCGTTGCAGATCGACGGCCGGCGCACCTTGGCGTTGTAGACGATCTGCTCCGCCATCTCGGCGTCGGCGCTGGCGTCGACGTAGGTGTGGCAGACGCCGGCGCCCGTCTCGATCACCGGCACCGTCGCCTGTTCGGCGACGTAGCGGATCAGGTCGGCGCCGCCGCGCGGGATCGCCACGTCGATCAGGCCGCGTAGCCGTAGCAGCTCCCCCACCCGCTCGCGGGAGGTGCTGTCCACCAACTGAACGGCGTCGGCCGGCAAGCCGGCGGCGTCGAGGGCCTCGCGCAGCACGGCGGTCAGCGCCCGATTCGAGGCGATCGCCGAACTACTGCCGCGCAGGACGACGGCATTGCCGGCCTTGACGCAGAGCGTGGCGGCGTCCACGGTCACGTTCGGGCGGCCCTCGTAGATGATGGCGATGACGCCCAACGGCACGCGGCGTTGTCCGACCAGCATCCCGTTGGGGAGGGTGCGCATAGGCCCCAGTTCGCCCAAGGGATCGGGCAGCGCGGCGACATGGAGCACGTCCGCGGCCAGCGCGGCGAGCCGGGGCGGCGTCAGCAGCAGCCGATCCAGGGCCGCGGCGTTCGCGCCGCCGGCCCGTTCCCGCGCCACGTCCTCGGCGTTGGCCGCCAGCAGGGCTGCTTGCTGCTCGCTGAGCAACCGTGCCACGTGCTGCAGCGCCGCCGAGCGTTGCGGATCACCGGCGCGGGCGAGGGGGCGCCAGGCGGCCCGCGCCGCTTCCGCCTGGGCGCGCACGGACGCGGCCGCCGTGGCCGACGCCGGCTGCTGCTTCGTCTCTATTACCACGCCCACTCCGCTCTGAACACGCTCTATAGTACCGCCTAGCGGCAACGCGTGATCGGGCCGATCGTCTATGGGATTGGTCGTGCCTTTGTCCGAGTCGGCGCGAACATCGCTATTCGTCGTCATCTGTTCGTTAGCTTCATCCGTATGCTTAGAGGGTGCAGCCGGTGCTGGTACGCCCCAACGGGAAGGCATAGTGATTAGGACGATGAACGACACGGCCATCGGCACCGGATTGGTGGTGATGGGGGGCACGCCGGTTCTGAACGTCGGTGTCGTCACGGCACTGCAGACGGACCCGCGCATTCGGCTGCTTCCCCACACCCTGGACGCAGCCGGGGCGGCAGTTCCCCTCGGTGACCGCGCCTTCGATGTGTTGGCTCTTCTGACGGACGCCCCGATGCCCGACGCACTCCGGGAATGGGAGCGCCTTGACCCGGACGGTGGCGCACGGCGTCTGCTTCTTCGCCGCCAGGCCGACCGGGATGACGCCCTGGCGGCGGTTCGTGCCGGCCTGCGCGGGTACGCGATTCTCGCGCCGTTGTTGGCCGATGACCTGGTCGCGGGGATCGTGCTGCTCGCGCGCTACGGCGTCTGGCTCTGCCCACTGACGACACAGATGCTCGTGTCCGGCGACCGAGAGGGCATCCTGGCCATGCCGGGCCAGCCGATGGTCGCCGGGACGAACGGCCTGGCCGGTCTTTCGGAACGTGAGCTGGAGGTCCTGAAGTACGGATCGGCGGGCTTCAGTGAGGTCATGACCGCCGAGCA
>JAICXR010000407.1 GCA_025980355.1 Chloroflexota bacterium
ACCATGACCGTGTTCCGAATCCAGATCGGGAAGTCGGTCTGGGTCAGCATGTAGGTGAAGTGCTCCAGCGTCCACGGTTGGGGCCAGAAGACGCGCAGGGCCTGGGCAATCTGGCTGTCCGTCTTGAAGGCGGTGATGATCATCCAGTAGAAGGGGAACAGCTCCACGACGAGGATGACACCCAGGACGAGCAGCCCGACGTTGCGCAGGCCGCGTTCCGCCGCCTTCTGCCCGAAGACGCCGGACGGCCGGCCCAACGCCCGTGCCAGCAGCCCCGTCGCCGCCAGGATCACCGTCTCCACCATGTCGACCAGGAACATGGTGATCCGGCCCAGGCCACGGAATACGAGTGTGAAGGGCGCGCCGATGACGCGGAAGAGGCCGGGGACGTTGCCGACCTCTTCATAGCGGCCGCCGGACATCATGTAGCGGCCGAGGAAGACGATGGCGATGGCGAGGAACGGCGCCACGGACAGGGCGATCGTCGTGCCCTGGCTATACAGGAAGCCACTGATCGCGCGGTAGGCGAAGATCGAATAGAGCTCGGTGGCGTTGCCGGGTCCGCCGGCGGTGAGCAGGTAGACGAGACCGAAGCCGTTGAAGGTCCAGATGGTGGAGAGCAGGCAGCAGACGACGATCACGTAGCGGATGCTGGGCAGGGTGACGTGCAGGAAGCGCCGGAAGACGTTGGCCCCGTCGATGGCCGCCGCGGCGTAGAGCTCCTTATCCACCGCCTTCAGGCCGGAGAGCAGCACGATGATGAAGAAGGGAATGCCGCCCCAGACCTGGACGGCGATCACGGACGGCAAGGCGAGCTGCGGGTCACCCAGCCAGGAGATGCCGCCCTGGACGATGTGGAGGCGATCGAGGATCACATTCAGGCCGCCGAACTGGGGGGCGTAGAGGCTGCGCCAGGTCAACGCCTTGACGACCTCGGGGATCACCCAGGGGATCAGCACGAGGCCGGTCAGCACGTTGCGGAACGGGATTTTCGAGGCGAGCACCAGTGCCGCCACCAGGCCGATGCAGAACTTGAAGAGCACTGCCCAGAAGGTGAACAGGACCGTCACCTTGATCGCATGCGGGTACTCGACATTCTGGATAAGGTCGGCAAAGTTCTGCAGTCCGACGAACGGCCCGGTCTGGAAGCCGACGGTGCGGGTGAAGACGAGGGCAATCGCCTTGACCAGCGGCCAGCCGATGATGCCGAACATGAGCAGGAGCATGGGCAGCAGGAAGGGCAGCGCGATCTTCCAATCGGGCCCGAACAGGTGCTCCGCCCAGCGTCGGCGCGCCGGTTTCGCCTGCGCCCCGACGGCGACCGGGCGCGGTTGGGACAACGTGCGCAGCCTGGTGCTCATGGCGGCACTCCTCTCTCATGGTTCGTCGGCGGCGGCATCCTCCGCCGACAACGCGTACGCAGCGCGGGCGTTCCGCGCTATTCCTTCCCTTTCAGGCCGTACTGTTGGTAGATCTGCACCGCTTGCTGGGCCGCCTGTTTCACGGAGTCGGCCGCCGGCATGCCGCCCAGCACCCGCGCCGTCATCTTGGTGTAGACGTTCTGGCTGTTGACGGCCGCCGCGGCGGCGGTGTTCTTGCCGGGATAGGAAATGCCGTTGTAGGGCGGCGTGGCCAGGGCCACCGGTTGGAAGGCCCGACTATTGTGCTCGGCCTGAATGATCGGGTCGTCCCAGCCGGAGGTGTAGGCCGGCAGCACGTAGCCGGGCGTGTAGGCCCAGAGCGCCTCCTGGGCGACGGGGTCGAGCATGTAGCGGATGAAGTCCTTGGACCCCTCGACGTTCTTGGAGCCCTTGAACACCCAGAAGCGGTTGCCGTTGGCGCCGCGCAGGCGAGCGCCGTCCGGTCCCGCCGGCTGTTGCAGGAGGTAGGTGTCGTCGCCGAGCAAATTGCCTTCCTGGCGGGACTGGGCGTAGAGGGTGCCGGCGTTGGAGGCGAAGCCGATCTGGCCCGCCAGCCAGGCCTCGTTGTTGGAGGGGTCGGTCCAGCTATTGACGCCCGGCGGCAGCATCGGCCGGTACTTCGGATCGGTGTAGATCGAAGTGAGCCAGGTGACGGCCCTGACCGTCTCCGGGGAGTCCAGGCGGACCACCTGACCGCTTTCGTCGGTCAGGCGACTGCCGAACATCATGCAGGTGCTCTGCACCACGCTCTCCCCGTCGCCGCAGGTGTTGATCGTCATGCCCCAGCCGTAGCGCCGCTTGCCGGGGTCGGAGATTTTGAGCAGCGCCTCCGGCAGTCCTTCCAGGGTGTCGGTCGCCATGACCATGTCGAGGCCGGCCTCGTCGAACCAGCTCTTGCGGCCCCAGTAGCCGCCGCTGCGCGTGAACCAGGGCACGCCCCACCACTTGCCGTCGATCAGGGTGTCGTTCTGGGTGCCCGGCATGGGGTCGCCGTACCTGGCGATCATCTCCCGCGCCAGGTCGTCCAGCGGTTCCAGCAGGCCGAGGAACTTCATCTGGTAGCCGGAGAGATCTTTGCCGAGCAGGTCCGGCGGCGTCCCGGCGTTGACCGCGGCGCCCAGCTTCTGGAAGAGGTCGCCACCGGCGCTGAAGCCGGCGACGTAGGACGTGTCCAGCGCCCAGCCCTGGAACCTGGCGAAGTCCTCGATCGCCTTGCGGACGTAGGCGTTCATCGCCGGCTGGAAGTCCTGATCCTGCAACACGGTCCACCTCCCCGCGAGCCTGGCAGGCGATGTGGCCGGGCTCGGCAACGCCGCGGTGACCGGGACGAAGGTCGGGGTCGGCGCCACGCTGCCGCTTGCCGCGCTGGCGGCGCCCGTCGTCTGTCCGGTCGAGGCGGGCGCGGTTGTGCCACCGGCTCGCGGCGCGGCGCCGCAGGCGGCGAGCAGCGGTACCGCCGCAGCGAGGACCGCGCCGGTGCGCAGGATCGCCCGTCGGGAGAGCACTGAATTAGCGAGCATGTCTTCCTCCTACCGTCATGCAGGCACGCCGCAACTGTCACTCGGCGTACGATGGATGAGCGCGAAAGGAACGGGGCAGGGACTATCCGAGGCGGAGCCCGTGTTGGCGGCAGAGCCGCTCGACCGAATCAAAATCCATCCTCAGCCCGTAGCGCTGGCAGAGCGCGGCGACCTTTTGGACGTCGGGCGTCTCGCCCGGCGTGACGATCATGCCGAGCTCGCGGAAGTAGTCCTCGAAGCCGGCCGGGGCGATCAGTTCCAGGACGCGGGCGGGACGATCATCGGCGTTCCAGAACGTATGGGCCACGCCACGCGGCTTCACGATGACATCGCCGGGCCGCGCCACCGACACCTGGCCCCCGATCTCGATCCCGACCTCGCCCTCCAGCACGTAGGTGAACTCGTCCTCCCGTTCGTGGGTGTGCAAGGGCCCGGCAAGCGTATGCGGCGCCAACGGGTGCTCGACGAGCGCGAAGCCCCCGCCGGTGTCGCTCCCGTTGAGCCGGAAGACGATCCCGAACCCACCCAGGCTGACCTGC
>JAICXR010000197.1 GCA_025980355.1 Chloroflexota bacterium
AGGGCTGCCAGCCCGCTCAGGCCCCCGACGCGGGCCAGGGCTTGACGGCGAGTGACTGGTGTAGCACGCACCTGAACCTCCTGTACATCATCCTGTCGACGGTCGGGTCGACGATACTGGGTGACCACCGGCATGCTCCACCAATGCCATCGCCCTACGACGCTCGGAGCCGGTCCGGAGCGCGGTCAGTATGGGCTGTCGGGCTCGCTTTGTCAAGGTACCATATGAACTTCTTCGGCCCCACCAGGGGAACGACACGTTTGACAACACCAGGCCCTCCACCGGTACGCCAGAGCCAGCGGTATACGTGACAAGGACGACCCTCTTGAGGAGCCGGCTACGGCCTTGCTCGTCGGCAGGCGACCGAACATGTTCTGGAGGCGCTGCGTCGTGGCGTCGGTGAGGGGGTCCATGAGCACGAAGGACTCGTCTCCAAAGACATTAACTGGTGTGTTGCATTCACGATCGCCGATCGGCCTGGACCGGTCCGCGCCCTACCCGGCGTGCCGCCACAGGCGGGCGTCGACTTGCCTCTGACTCCCGTCGGACCAGGACGGCGTCGCCAGCGGGCCAAAGCCGAGCGCCGTGAGCCACGCCGCGCGGCCCGGGTGCTCGGAAGAGACGGCGTAGACCGGCGCGCTGGGCCAGGCAAGTCGAGCGGTAAGTGCCTCGGCGTGCGCCTCGAAGCCAGGGAGGAGGCCGATATCGAGCAACCAGGCGTCCACCAGCCAATCGTGGGCCGGCGAAAGGAAGCACCAGCCGACGATCGCCCCGGTCGCCGTCTGGACCACCCGGGCGCAGCCGTCCGGCGTCGCCGCCAGGCGCCGGTGAAAGGGCACGAAGCGGCCCTCGATCGTCCCCTGCCCCTCGCGGTCAAACGTGGGGAAACGCGGCAGCGGTTCGAGGGCGCCCACCGGGCGCAAGGCGAGGAGATTCAGCATCGCCCAATCGTCCCAGCGGAGCGGTCGGACGCACGCCGGAGCGGCTTGCAGCAAGCATTCCTCGGCGTCGGACGTTGCCAGCCATCGCATGGAGCCCGATCCCGGAGCAATCGGGCGAAAGCCGAAGGAGTGGTAAATCTGGTACGGCGGCGTGTCGGCGCTGGTCGAGAGCATAAGCACCCTCTCGCCCCGGTGCCGGCAGTCCGCCATCTGCGCCGCCATGAGCTGGCGAAAAGCGCCGCGTTGTCGCCACGCCGGCGCGGTGTAGACGTGGCCTAGTATCGCTGCCCCTCGGGCGCCGAAGACCGTCACCTGGCTGATGATTTCGCCGCCCACCAGGCAGAGGTAGAAGCGCGTCTCCAGCGCGTCGAGCGGACCGCGCAGCGCCAGGCCGATGTGGTACCGCCAGTCCGGCCCTCGCTGCGCCAAGAATCGCTCCAGCGGATTCGACCAGGCAGTATCCGGGGCATCCACCACGCCGAATTCGGCGCGCTCGCCGGTGCTCAGGAAACCATAGCTGAGGCGATCGTACATCGGCGCGGGACTCCCCAGTGTCGTCGGCCCGGGAAATACCGTATGCTACCATCGTCGTCCACGAAGCGGTCCCGTCGCGTCGCGATCACCATCGAAAGGATATGCCGCGTATGACCCGTCGATCGTCGCCTCGCATCTCCCGTCGTGCGTTGCTCGCACTCGCCGCCGCTGCAGCCAGTGTGGTCGGCATCGGCGGCCTCGCCGCCTGCGGCGGCGCGAGCGCGGGGACGGGCGGACCCGTCGTCACGAGCAGCACCGTCGGGTCCGCCGCCGCCACGGCGGTGCCCTCGGCCGCCCGAACGACGAACAGTTCGGTGGCGGCGACGCCTAGAGCGCCGCAAGGCGCGGCCGTCACCCTGCGCTACGCGATGTACACGTCCGATCCCTGGCCGGCGATCCTGAAGCAACAGTTCGACGGCTTTACCGCCCAGCACCCGAACATCAAGGTCGAGCTCACCACCGACGTGCTCCAGGCCACCTACCAGAAGCTCGAGACCGAATGGCTCGCCGGCGACCCGTTCGACATGTGCGGCATGTCGCCGGGGTACCTCGTCCTCTTCGCCGATCGCGGCTATCTCCTCGCGCTCGATCCGTATATCGCCCGGGACAAATTCGACGTCGGCCAGTACTACACGGAGCCGATGAATGACGGCCGGTACAAGCCCGGCACGCTCACGCCCGGGGCCGGCACGTCCTACGCCATGCCGGCTTCCAACGTGGGGACGATCGTCTATTACAACAAGACGCTCTTCCAGAAGGACGACGTGCCGGAGCCGACGGCGGCGTGGACCTGGGACGCCATGCTGCAGGCGGCGCAGAAGCTCACCCACGCCAACGCCACCACGCCCCAGTGGGGGATTAACGGGGCGGCCGCCGGCACGAACAACATCAATGCTTTCCTGTATAGTGCCGGGGGCGACTTCATGAACCCCGATCGTACGGCGGGGGCGCTGGAGTCGACGCCCGACCAGACGGCGATGAACTGGCTGGAGGACTTCGTCGTCAAATATCATGCCCAGCCCAACAACGCGGAAAAGAAGAACATCAAAAACGGCTTCGCCAACGGGAACTGGGCCATGGAGGTGGGGGGGAGCTGGAATCTCGACGTCTACGTCGGGCTGGTGAAGGAATTCGAGTGGGATATCGTCCCGGTGCCGATCGGGCCGGCGGGCGCGAACAGCCGCTGGACCTACGCCGCCTCGGACATGCTGTCGATCTTCAGCAAGATCAAGCACCCGGACGAATCGTGGGAACTGTTGCAATACCAGATGGGCCCCGACGGTATGAAGCTGTTCACGCAGACCGGGACGCCGGCCCTCAAATCGGTGGCGGAGTCCGACCTCTTCATGCCGCCGGATGGCAAGCCTGCGCACCGGAAGCTGATCCTCGATATCCCCAACTACTCGAAGAACGTGTACCGCCTGCCCGGCACGAATTACTGGATCCGCAATCTGGGTCCGGCGATCGCGCCGTTGTGGGAGGGCGCCATCGATGTCCGAACCGCCGGTAAGTTGGGCGACGACGCGATCAACCAGGGGCTGGCACAGGCCAAGGGAATCGCCAGCGCCACCGGTAGCAGCACCAGCTCGAGGTAGTGGGACGTGTCGGCTGCCATCCTGGTGGATCCGCGGCGCGCCGCCGCGGCGCACGCACGCGGGGAGAACTACTGGTATGGCTATGTTACGGAACTGGCCGACCAACTCGGCCTCACCGCGGCGGTGGTCGATCCCCACGCTGTCGTCGCCGCGCCCGAACAGCTCGAGTCGCTGCACCTCGTCTTGCTGGGCGACCTGGATGATGCCGCTGCCGCCGCACTCGCGCCCGTCTTGGGACGCTGGGTGGAGCGCGGCGGGACGCTGATCGGCTTTGCGCCGCCGTCCCCGCTCGACCATCTCTTCGGCGTGACGCCGACACCGGCGCCCCCATCACCCGACGACGCCTATACGGTGGTCGCGACCCTCAGCCTGGCGGACCACCCGCTCGCCGGCGGCCTGCGGCCCGTCGGCCACCCGCCATCGCCCCTGCTGGTCTTTTCCAGCCGGCTCCGACCGGTGCAGAGCGCCGGCCACGTCCTGGCCATGCTCCGAGCGCCCGCCGCCGACGGAGCAACCGCCGGCCCGCCGCTCGGCGCTGGGGTCGTCGTGCGGCCACTGGCACGCGGACAGGCCTGCTTCGTCGGCTTCGACCTGGCGCAAACGCTCTGGACGCTGCACCAAGGCCGGCCAATCACCGATGACCACGACCGCGATGGGTACTACCGCACCGGTGATATGATCGTCACCGGCGGGCATCGCCACGACGTCCCGTATGCCGACATTCTGCTGCTGTTGGTACAGCAGCTCGCTGCGTTCTCCGGCCTACCGCTCGTGCATCAGCTTCCTCCGTGGCACGACTCGGTCCCGGATGCGCTGTTCTCGTGGGGCGGTGACGACGAGGCCGGCACCGACGGTCGCCAACTCGCCGCCTCGCAGTACTTCCGGGGGCTCGACCTGCCCTATCACATTAACTGCATGGCCAAACCACCGGACTGGCGCTTCGGTCTCGCCACTGAGCAGGCGCGGGCCATCCTGGCGAACGGGCACGAGCTGGCATGCCACTACAACTTCCACGACGGCGTCACGCACCCCCATCGCATCCAGCGCGAGGAGGTGCTCACCCAGCACGCCGCCTTCGTCCGCGCGTTCGGCGTCCCGTCGTTGACGTCGGTCAACCATTGGACACATTGGAGCGGCTGGACGGAGCCGGCAGAATGGCTGCTGGAAGCCGGCCAACTGGCCGATAACAGCTTCGTCCACAAGCAGTCGCCGCCGATCAACCCGGTCAATATGCTGGCCTTCGGCTTCGGCGGCGCCTTCCCGTTCCACCTGTATCGCGACCATCGCGGGGGCAACGCCCGGTTGGCGTTCGTCGAGGAGCCGATGAACGCCTACGAACCGGGCTACCTGCGCGAGGAGACCGACCTGGCGCTGATCCGGCAGGTGGTGGACACGGCGGCACATTACCACCTGACCATGAACATGTTCTACCACCCGGGCTACGTCCACCGGCTCGCGAGCTGCCGCCTGGCCATCGCCGAAGTCCCACGCTACTGCCGGGAGCGCGGCATTCAGGCGGCGCATATGGGCAATGACGCGCTGGCACGGTGGTGGCACGCGCGCTCCGCCAGCCGCATCACCGCCGTGCAGCAGGTCGGGGACGGCATGCGCTGCCGCGTACGCACGGCCTGGCCCGACGGGATCGTAGTGAAGATTCCGGCCCGTGAGGGCTGGACGACGGCGCGGGCCGGCGGCCGGGCGTTGCACGTGCGAGGAGTGGAAGACTTCGGCCGCCGCTGGCTATGCATCCTGGTCCCGAGCGGCGACTCCTCCGTCGAGATCGGTGGCGGAACGTGAGCGTGTTGCCCGGGGGGACGTCCTACGGCACGGGTTCGATCGGGACGGGCCGGCCCAGGCGGGCCGACTCGAGGCCGGCCCAGAGCGCGAGACAGCTCCGCGCCGCCTCCCGCGCATGGATTGGGGGCAGTCGGTCCTCGCGGACCGCGCGGAGGAACTCGCGCGCCTGGATGATCTCGAGCGAGCCGTGGGCCGCCCGCTGCGGGACCGCCGGGTCGATCCGGTGGTACACCTCCATCGGCGTCATCTGCGGCGTGTACGGGATGTCGTTGGTGTAGAGGTAGTTCGTCGTGGTGTCGGCGGCAGGGCGTTGGTGCCGAGTACGCTCGAAGCTCCCTTCCGTCCCGTACACGGAAAAATACAGACAATAGGGCCGGGACAGTCCGTAGGCGACGGCGACCTTGGCGATGGACCCGTCGGCTGCTTTGAACAGGGCCACCGTGAAGTCGTCGGTCGGTCGGTCGGTGAGGCCCTTTCGGTTGCCATAGGCCGTCACTTCGACGAACTGGTCGATGCCCATGAGCCAGCGTAGCGTGTCCAGCGCGTGCGGCCCGCCGCCCAGTAGCGTCGTCTGCGGATGCTCGGGGTCGGCCCGCCAGCGTCGTCGGCCGTCGGGAAAGTATTGCGCGTAGCGCATGTCGTGGAGGTACTCCGCTTCGCCGTAGAACAGCTCTCCGAGTCGCCCGGAGCTGACGACCGCCTTTGCGCTGATCAGCGCGGGGGCAAATCGCGTCTGGTTCGCCATGTGGTACTTGAGGCCCGTCCGGTCGGTCAGCTCCACGATCTCGCGCATGTGGGTCGGCTCCAGGGCCATCGGGATTTCGGAGAGGACGTGCTTGCCGGCGCGCAACGCGGCGATGGACATCGGTCCGTGCAGATGATCCGGCGTGGCGATGACGACGGCATCGATGTCGCGCTGGTCGAGCAATTCTTCCAGCCGCTGGTATCGGCGGTCCACCCCGTACTCCTGCGCCACCGCCGTGGCCCGACCGAGGTCGGCGTCGCACACGGCAACGACGGTGCTCTCCGCCTGAGATTGAAAGCCGCGGATGTGCGAGCGGCCCTGGCCGACCCCCACGACGCCAAACCGAACCTGTGCCACGTCACCCTCCCCGTTCCGCCGCGCTGCCATTTATCCTGCCGATGGGTCGCTCCTGGCGAGTTGGCTTTCGGCTTCAACACCAGGGACCGTGCCTGCCAGATGGGCACCACTGCGCAATCTCCACCGTGACGCCAATATGGGCGGGTTTGAATCTTACAAGCCCTTGGCGGACGCGGTGGCCGACCAAGGGCCTGGATGCCGTCCGTGCTACGCCTCGGCGAGGATGGCGTCGATCTGGGCGGTGGCCGCCTGGAGCGCCTGGGCGACCGGCTGCTGGCCGCTCAGGATCGCGCTTTGCGCCTTCGACCAGACCTTACCCCAGTCGCTCCCGTGCGGGCCGATGGGCTCCGGCTTGCCGAACTTCTGGGCCACGTCCGCCACCAGCGCGACGTCCTTTGGTGCCGCTTCCTGCTGTTGCTCCTTCGTCCATGCGTTAGCCGCCACGAGGCGGGTCGGCAGATTCCCCGGCAGGACCACCTGCTCCGGGGTCTGGTTGCTGACCCACCAACGGAGGAAATCCCAGGCGCGGTCTTGGTGCTTCCCGGCGGCGGCGAGGGCGTGGCTGGGGTTGCCGGCGATCATCGCGGCGCTGC
>JAICXR010000184.1 GCA_025980355.1 Chloroflexota bacterium
CATGACGCCGGACTGGGCGCGACCGGCCAACACCACCGCCCGCTACCTGGATCGATCCGGCTATGCCGCCTATGCGGCCTATCTGGCGGCCTTCGCGCGCCGCTATCGCGGCAAAATTGTCTACCTGCAGGTCTGGAACGAACCGAACACCAGTTTCGAGTGGGGCTACCGTCCGCCCGATCCCGCCGGCTATGCGGCCATGCTCCGGACGGTGTACCCGGTGGTCAAGGACGCCGACCCGGCAATCCGGGTGGTCTCGGCCGGCCTGGCGGCCAACCTGGCCACCGGCGGCATTGCCGTGAACGACCTCACCTATCTGGACGGGCTCTACGCCGCGGGCGCGGCGCCCGCCTTCGACGTGCTGGGGTCCCACGCCTACGGCGACATCCTGCCGGCGGACGCGCCGCCCGATCCCCAGCAACTCAACTTCCAGCGCGTCCTGCTCCACCGCGCCAGCATGGTCCGCCACGGGGACGGCGCCAAACCGGTCCTCATCACCGAGGCCGGCTGGAACGACGCCCCGCGCTGGACGCACGCCGTGTCCCCCGCCGCCCGGATTGCCAATACCGTCGAGGCCTACCGCCTCGCCGAAACCTGGCCCTGGCTGCTCGCCCTGTGCATGTGGGAGTTCCGCCTCCCGGCCCGGGCGGGCACGGCGGAGGACTATGCGACGTTCGTGGACGTCGATTTTACGCCCCGCGCGATCTACGACACCGTGGCGGCGTACGCGCAGGGTGGCGATTAGGGCAACGCCGGCAGCGTCGGCTTACTCTTGACCGTGACGCTGCCCATGAGGCAGTACGCCTGGACCCGGATCAGCGGCGCGCCGGGATGCACGAAGGCGTCATTGGTGCGGCAGTCTTTGCTGCCCATGAGCGAGAAGCCGCCCAGGTCCACGTCCACGCCTTCCGGCACGATGATGTCGATGCTGCCCATGACGGAGATGGCGGTGATCGTCGCTTCCGGCGCGTCCAGGGCCACCTGCCGGAGGTCCAGCAGGCAACTGCCCATAAAGGCAAGGGCCGAGGTCTGCTCGTCGAGCCGCCAGCGACCTTTGCGTGTTTCCGACGAGAGGCACGCCACCGTCCAGCGCGTCGCCTTGCGCAGGGCGGAACGGGCGAAGGTCGCCGACGCCGCCATCGGCATCAGCGCGGGCAGGTCCTGGGTGATTGTGTCCAGGTCGCCCTGCGTTCGGGCGTCATAGACCGAGCGGATGCGGCCGGACAGTTCGTCCAGCGTCAGCCTTCCCGCCACGCAGTGCTCGCGCAAGCAGGCGATGGTGTGCTCGCGTTCACGATCACCGATCCGGATAGCCGGCGGCTGCCGGTCGTCGGTCTGGCGCTGCAGCAGCATCGACGCGCTCCTTTCGTGCCCGAGTAGCGATTCTACACACTCCGATCCCGCTACCGTTCTTCCATAAAATCCTTGAGCGTGTTGGAGCGGTCCGGCGAGCGCATCTTGCGAAGCGCCCGGCTCTCGATCTGGCGGATTCGCTCCCGGGTCAGCTTGAAGCGCCTGGCGACTTCCTCCAGGGTGTGCGGCCGCCCGGTGCCGTCCAGGCCGTAGCGCAGTTGCAGGACCTGCTTCTCCCGCGGGTCCAGGCGGTTGAGCGCCATCCCCACTTCCAGGCGCAACACGTCGACGACCGCCGCCTCCTCCGGCGATTGCGTCCGGTCGTCGGGAATGTACTCCCCGAGTGTACTTTCGCCTTCTTGTCCCACCGGCATCTCCAGGGACGCCGGCTGCTGGATCGCGCCGATGAGATCGCGCACCTTCTGGGGATCGAGGTTCAGCTCGGCGGCGACCTCTTCCGGCGAAGGGTCCCGACCGGTCTGTTGGGCAAGGTGCTGGACCGTGCGCTGATACAGACCGATCTGGTCGACCATGTACTCCGGAATCCGGATCATGCGCGCCTTCTCGGCGAGGGCCCGGAGGATGGCCTGACGGATCCACCAGGTGGCATAGGTGGAAAACCGAAAGCCCTTCTCCGGGTCGAAGCGTTCCACGGCCCGCATCAACCCGATGTTGCCTTCCTGGATCAGGTCGAGCAACGACAGACCGCGATTGACATATTTCTTGGCGATGCTGACGACGAGCCGCAGGTTCGAGCGCACTAGGCGGGCGCGGGCCACGCTGCCGGCCTGCATAATCTGGGCCTGTTCGGGCGTCAAGGGCAGTTCCTGGGGGGCCGGGTACACCTTGCGGAGTTGGTTTTCCAGCTCGATCGCCGGCCGCAGGCGGCGGCCCAGGGCGATCTCCTGTTCGGCGGTCAGGAGCGGGTCGCCCCCTATTTCGTTGAGATACATCGCGATGGAGTCGCCGACGGACGACGTGCCGTGCACGGTTGGGGCACGGACCTCCAGCTCTTCCGGAAGCTCCTCCTCCTCAACCGCGTGGTCGTCCGGCTCGGCTTCGTCCGCATCGACCGGCACATCGTCCGGTTCCCGGCCGGCTGATGCGGAAGCGGGTGCGGGTAGGGCCGCCAGGAACGGCTCGGCTTTCGGGCGTACCCGTCCGTTGACGGGGACCCGGTCGGCGTCGACGAGCGTCGGTGCGGAGGCCGGGCGGGCGCTCGGGTGTTTCGCCCCGGATGCGGGCGGGGCATCATCCGGGGACGGTGGTGTCGGACGTTGAGGCATACTCCCCCTCACTCCTTCAAGCTGGCGGAGATAACGAAACATGACGATGACGGAGAACCGTCGCCATCTGGCGTTGTCGCCACCGCGTGCCGTGCGGCATGCGTTCCCTAGCCGGCAATCGTCGTGAGCCGGTCCGCTTGTTCGGCGCTGATCTGTTGCACAATCCAATCCAGCACGTCATACCCGGCCTCGGGCGTGTTCAGGAGCCCGTGATCCCCGCCGGGGTAGATCACCAGTGTATGGGGCGCCGTGGCCTCCGCGTGGATGTGCCGGGCTTCCTCCACCGGAATGATGATATCCCGTTCCCCATGTACCGTCAGTATGGGGCAGGTGATTTGGGCTATGCTCCCCCGGAGGGTGAACTGCTGCACCAGGTCGCGCACCTCCGGCGAGCCGTCGATCCCGGTCACGTACTTCAAGGCGGCCTCCACGAACCGGGCGGAGGCTTCAAACCAATGGCGCGGCTCGTAGAAGCCCGAGACGTTTACCACCGCCGCGATCCGGGGATCCTCCGACGCCGCCTTCAGGGCGACGGTGCCGCCGAGGCTCGTGCCGAGGACGGCGATGCGGTCCGGATCGATGCCGGGGTGCCGGGAGAGCACGTCGATGGCCTCGCTGATCGCGCGGTAGGAGGAAAAGTGCAAACGGCTGCCGACGAAGGCCTCGCCATGCCCGGGCAGATCCATGGCGAAGGCGGCGATGCCGCGCTCGACCAGCGGCTCCGGCTGAAAGTCCGGTTGTTCCTTGGCGCTGGCCAGGCCCGGCACGACCACGACGCACGGAACAGGACCCGGGCGCGGCGGCCGGTGCAGGTAGCCCGCCAGCGGCGAACCGATGCCGCCCACCCGGAGGCGTTCGATCGGCGGCTCGCTCAGTTCGGCATAGCGGGCGTAGGCGGCGGCGCAGCGGGCATACAGGTCGCGCTTGGTCGAGGTGTCGGCGCTGATGGCGACATCGCCGATCCGGAAGAGCAACGAAGCCCGCTTGTACAGCCCCGCGGCGCTCGCGTAGCGCCCCTCCGCCTCCCGGCGGCCGGCAAGTTCGACATAATGGTGCCCAGTGCGTTCCCACGCCTGCGCCCACGGGCGGTCACCGAGCTGCCGGATCTGCCGTAGCGTCCGGTCGACGTCCTTGAACGAGGCGCCCCAGCCATCGATGAAGACGTGGTAGAGCTCCCTGGTGAATGGCCGGAGGCCCACGGCAGCCACGACCCGCTGAGAGAGCGCAGCACCGAGACGACGTAACACGAACGGTCTCCTGCGACAGCGTTGCCGGTTCGGCGTCTATCGTACCACACCCGCCCGGGGGCTCCAGATCGGTCTGATAGCCCGCTTGGCCGAGCCGAAAGTACTATTGGCAAGGTACTATCGGGCTACGTTTGTTGACTCGGATGGTACTTCTCTCCTACACCACTTGCAGTGCGTCGTCACCGGAGCCCGCAACGCAGCGCCGGCCGGCCCGCACCGCAATGACGTAGAGGAGGGAACCCTTGGCACCGCTCGCTTCGAAGCCCCTGTGGAAAGTCCGGCAATGGCGCACCTTGCTGGTAAGTCTCGGCCTGTTGCTGTCGCTGCTGCCGGTCGGCGCCCAGGCCGATGGCGCTCCCTGGCAAGGGATGACGATTACTGCCTATTGCGATTCCGGCCGGATGGCCGACGGGAACTGGGTCCACGACGGCGCGGTCGCTGGCGGCTGGAATCTGCCCTTTGGCAGCCTGGTGGAAATATCGGGCATGGGCGTCTTCATGGTGGAGGACCGGGGCGGCGCCGTCCAGCCGGGCCATCTGGACGTGTGGATGGGATCGTGCAACAGTGCCACCTATTTCGGGCGCGAATGGCGCTCCGTGCGCGTGCAACGCTACGGCTGGTGGGGCGACTGACGCACCCATCCCCTATACTCCTGGCCTATACCCCTGGTTGCTCCCGACATGAGTGAACCGGGTACCGCAAAAGGAAAGGACTGCATCCTATGGCCCAGCCCCGACTCGCCGCCCAACTCTACACGCTGCGGGAATTCACCAAAACCGTCGAAGGGTTTACCGAGGCGATGCGCAAGGTGCGGCAGATGGGGTACAGCGCGGTGCAGATTTCCGCGATCGGTCCTTTCCCCGCCCAGCAGGTGCGGGATATCGTCACCGCCGCCGGCCTCACGATTTGCAACACGCACGTCGGGTTTGCCCGCCTCCAGAACGACTTGCCGGCGGTGATCGAAGAGCACAAGCTCTGGAATTGCCGCCACGTCGCCGTGGGGAGCCTTCCCCCGTCATTCCGAAGCGACGGCGCCGCCGGTTTCCGCCGCTTCGCCCAGGAGGCGACCGCCATCGGCCGCAGTCTGCACGGCGCCGGCCTCACGTTTAGCTACCACAATCACGCCTTCGAGTTCGAACACTTCCCCGGCGAAGCCGGCACCGCCCTCGACATCATCTACGGCGAGACGGACCCGGCCTACGTCCAGGCGGAGATCGACGTCTACTGGGTGCAGTACGGCGGCGCGGACCCGGCCGCCTGGATCCGCCGGGTCCGCAACCGCATGCCGGTCATCCACCTCAAAGACATGACCATGCAGGCAAATAAGCAGATCATGGCCGAGGTGGGCGAGGGGAACCTGAACTGGCCGGCCATCCTCGACGCCTGCCGCGACGCCAACGTCGAGTGGTACGCCGTCGAACAGGACGTCTGCCAGCGCGACCCGTTCGAAAGCCTGGCCATCAGCTATCGCAACCTGAGCGGCATGGGCCTGGCGTAGGGATGCCCTCAGCCGCTCGCTGAAGCTCGCACCCCCTCCCGGCTCTGCGGACGGGTACCCTTTGGGTGCCTCTCCCCCGGGGAGAGGGCAGGGTGAGGGCCCTCAGGCTCAAGAGAGTGGCTCGGCGTACGGTCCGTGTGCTACCCTCTTTGCCGGGAGCCGCCCGCGCCGGCGGTTGGCGGGCCAGGAAGGGGAGCGACCGTGCTGCCGGTGGGGCTGTCCAGCTATTCCTTCAACGTGACGATGGGCTATGGCCGGGCGGGGGCGAGCGCGACCTCCTTTGTCCCTTGGACCGTTGACGACCTGATCGACCAGGCGGCAGACTGGGGCCTCGCCAGCGTCGAATTGCCCTTGCGTCCCTACGTCGACCAGCCGGAGGCCGTCGCGCGGTCGCGTCGCCGCCTGGCGGAGCGCGGGCTGCGCTGCACCACCGCCGACGCCGGCATTGCCCGCACGGAGGCCGTCACCGCCGCCATCCCGCTCGCCGCGGCGCTGGGCGCCACCGTGCTGCGGATCACGCTGAGCGACATCCTCTGCGGCGACCGGCGGCGGCTCAACGGCGGCTGGCGCGCCTACCTGGAGGACATGGCCGATCAGTTGCGCGCCGCCCGTTCCGTGGCCCAGGAGCACGGCGTCACGATCGCCGTGGAGAATCACCAGGACGTCGACTCGCGCGAGATGGTCTGGCTCTGCGAGTATGTCGGCCCCGATGTCTGCGCCGTCTGCCTCGACATCGCCAATCCGCTGGCCGTGGCGGAGGACATCGAGGAGTTCACCCGCCGCGTCGGGCCGCACATCCGCAACGTCCACCTGAAGGACTACCGCATCTACCCGTCGCCCCAGGGCTACCGGCTGGTGCGCTGCGCCCTGGGGCAGGGCGCGCTGGATTGGCCCCGCCTCTTCACCCTGCTTGACGACGTAGCGCCGGCCTGCACCAAGCACATCGAGCTCGGCGCCGTCCAGGCCCGGCACGTGCTGTTTCTGGAGGACGAGTTCTGGCCGGATTACCTGCCGCGGCCGCTGCTGTCGCTCCTGCCGGTGTTGCGGCTGCGCGAGACCAAGGGGCGCCCCGCCGGCGAGGACTGGCAGACGCCGCACGAGCGCGGCGAATCGCCGGAGGACCGCCGCGAGTACGAGTTGGCGGAGATGGAGGAGTCGGTCCGTTACCTGCGGACGATCCTGCCGAACGGAGCAAGCGCATGAGCAAGGGCATCGACCTCTTTCGATTGGACGGGCGCGTGGCGCTCATCACCGGCGGCAGCAAGGGGCTGGGCGAAGCGATGGCCGGCGCCCTCGCCAGCGCCGGGGCCGATGTCGTCCTGACCAGCCGCCACCACGCCGAGGCCAGGGCGGCGGCGGACCGCGTGAGCGCGGAGTATGGCCGCCGGGCGCTCGCCATCGAGGCCGACGTCACCAATG
>JAICXR010000230.1 GCA_025980355.1 Chloroflexota bacterium
TCATCGGGCCAGCGCTTGCGCGCCAGGGGATGCAACTCTTGCCACATCAGCGGCCACTGTTGCGCCTGCAGCGCCTGCAGGTAGGCAAGGGCGACGGTCGTCGGTGCCGGGGCCTTCGGCGTCGGGCTGGCTGGAACGACGGTCGCCGTCGGCGTCGGCGCGGCGATGAACGCGGCGGCGGTACTCCCGGAATCCATGCCACCTGGCGGCGCGCTGGCGGCGGGCGCCGGCGCCGCGGCGGAAGTGACCGCCGCCGCTTCCCGATGGACAATGGCGTTGGCGCCGGCGGCAGGCGCCGTCTGGCATCCAACTAAACAGCACGCGAACATGAGAAGCGAAAGTGCTGCGATGCGCCCCGGAATGCGACCGCACGGGGCCGGCCGGCGACTGAAGTCGCGCCTATGTACGAGCAAAGTCGCCCTCCGGCGACTCGGGTCCGGACCCGCGAAGGCGCCGGCAGCCGCACGCGGACCGCGTCCCAACCCGCGAAGGCGGGTTTCGCAATGGTAGGCGCGACTTCAGTCGCCGGCCCAGCAGCACCGGACTTGCCGGATGCACGACTAACTGCCCATCCCCAGGCGTCCGACGCCGATGACGTCTTTCACGCGCTCGAGCTTGCCGAGGATCCGACTGAGCTGGTCGACGCTGCTGAGTTCCAGCGTTGCCGTGATCGTCGCGGTGCGGTCGGCATTGGTCGCGACGTTGGCGGCGGTGAAGTTGATATTCTCCTCCGCGACGACCGTGGCAACGTCGCGGAGCAGGCCCTCGCGGTCCGCCGCATCGATGCGGATCGAGACGGGATAGGTGGCCTGGCTGACCGGTCCCCAGTCGACGCGGACCAGGCGCTCGTCTTCGTCCTCGCGGAGTACGTTCTGGCAATCGGCGCGGTGGACGGTGACGCCTCGCCCGCGCGTGATGAAGCCGACGATCGGGTCGCCCGATACGGGCCGGCAACAGACCGCCAGGCGAGTGAGGAGGTCCCCGACGCCCATGACGCGCAGGCCGGAGCCTTCGCGCGCGAGCGGCACGGAGAGCGGCGATTGCGCCGGCATCGGCATATCGTCGGCCGGACGCAGACCGAGGTGGGTGATGACGGACTGCGCGGTCGCCTCGCCGTAGCCGATTGCCGCGAAGAGGTCGTCCAATTCGTCGTAGTGCATCTGGCGGGCCGCCTCGCGCAGACGGTCGCTGTTGATGCCGTCGAGGCTGCGCGAGGCCAGGCGTTTCATCTCCTTGTCCAGCAGTTCGCGGCCCCGGACGATGTTCTCCTGACGTTCCATCCGCTTGAACCACTGGCGGATGCGCTGCTGGGCGGTACTGCTGCGCACGAACGACAGCCAGTCCCGGCTGGGGCCGCGTTCGCCCTTCGTGGTGAGGATTTCCACCACGTCGCCATTCTGCAACTTGTAATCCAGGGGGACCAGACGGCCGTTGACCCGGGCGCCGATGCAGTGATGGCCGACCTCGGTATGGACGCGATAGGCAAAGTCGACCGGCGTCGAGCCGGAGGGTAGGTCCTTGATGTCCCCTTGCGGGGTAAAGGCGAAGACCTGGTCCTCGAAGATGTCGATGCGCACGGCGTCGACCAGCTCCTGGGCGTTCGGCAGCTCCTTCTGCCACTCCATGAGCTGGCGGACCCAGCGGATCATCTGCAGCGGCACGGGGACGGAGCCGCCGCGTTCCTTGTAGTACCAGTGCGTGGCGACGCCGTACTCCGCGACGCGGTGCATATCCTGCGTCCGAATCTGGATCTCCGTCGGCCGGCCCTCTTCGCAGAAGACCGTGGTGTGGAGGCTCTGGTACCCGTTGGACTTCGGTACGGCGATGTAATCCTTGAAACGGTTCGGCAGCGGCTTCCAGAGCGAATGCACAACGCCCAGGGCGTGGTAGCAATCGGGAATCGTGTCGACGATGACGCGCACGGCGATCAGGTCGTACAACTGGCCGATGTCGCCGCCGTGGGTGACGAGCTTGTTATAGATGCTCCAGAGGTGCTTGGCACGCGCCGAGACCGTCGCCGCGAGGCCATTCTGTTGCAGGTGCTGCGCCAGGATCGTCGCCACGCGCTCGGCGTAGTCCGCGTGTGCGTTATGTTCGGCCCCTAGCAGCTCCGCCACCCAGGCATAGCGCTCCGGCTCCAGGACGGCGAAGGCGAGGTCCTCCAACTCCGATTTGATGGTGAAGACGCCCAGCCGGCCGGCGAGCGGCGCATAGATGTCCATCGTCTCTTCGGCCAGGCGCTCCTGGCGTGCCGGCTCCAGCGCCCCGATCGTCTCCATGTTGTGGATTCGGTCGGCCAGCTTGATCAGCACGACGCGCGGGTCCTCCGCCATGGTGAGGAAGAGCTTGCGCAGCGTCTCGTGCTGGGCCCGCCGCCCCCGTTCGCGCTCGCTGCGCTTGCGCCGATCCAGGTCTTCGCGTTCGGCGAGGGCCGCCACGGCCGCCATGTCGCGTTCCCGATGGCCCTTCTCCACCACGGAGAACTTCGTCACCCCGTCGACGAGGCGCGCCACGGTGTCGCCGAACCGCTCGCGCAGGTCCTCGACGGTGACGTCCGTGTCCTCCACGACGTCGTGCAGGAGCGCGGCGGCGATCGTCGCCGCGTCCAACTGCATCTCCGCCAGTCGGTTGGCCACGGCGAGCGGATGGACGATATAGGGTTCACCGGACTGTCGACAGGCGGAGCCATGGGCCAGGTCGGCCAGTTCGTAGGCGTCGCTGATCAGCGCCCAGTCCCGGGCCGCGCTGTAGCTGCCGACCGTCGTGTACAGCCGGTCCAACAGGCGGGCAACATCCGGGTGGGCAGGCGGCTGCTTCGGCTCGAACGGCACCACCTGTGCTGCCGCGGAATCACTCATGCCATCCAGACCTTTTCATGTGGATAGCAAGCAGTATACCTGACGGGGGATCCCTCCCCGGAATGGGGAGGGATCCTTCCCTATCCCACCACGCCGGTGCGGTCGATACTCTCGGTGAAGAAGCGTTGGGTGAAGACGTAGAGAATCAGGACCGGCAAGATGACGAGGAGCACGGCCGCCATGGCCAGGGCCTCGTTATAGAAGTCGCTCCCGGCGCCGCCCGTCACGTCGTTCAAGGTCTGGCCGAGCACCGAGAGGCGCATCGGCAGGGTGAACAACTGCTGGCGGTTGAGATAGATCAGCGGCTCCAGGAAATCGTTCCAGTGCCACACGATGGAGAAGAGGAACGTGACCAGGACCGCCGCGCTGGCCAGCGGCAGGTTGATACGGAAGAACGTCTGGATCGGGCCGGCGCCGTCGACGCGCGCGGCCTCCTCCAGCTCCCGCGGCTGCTGCCGGAAGGTCTGCCGGAAGATCAGGATGAAGACCGCCCCCTTCAGGCCCTCCCCGAAGAAAGAGGGGAAGATGAACGGCCAGTAGGTGTCGATCCAGCCGTGGTCGAAGATATTGCCCGGTCCGAAGGAACCGTTGGCGGTCAAGAGGTGGGGGAACCCGCCAAGGTTGATATCCACCGCGAGGCGGGGCATCGTCTTGTAGAGGATGAACAACGGCACGATGATCGTTTCCGGCGGGACGAGGAAGGTGAAGATCACGAGCAAGAACAGCAGCTCCCGGCCGGGGAAGGTCATACGGCCAAAGCCGTAGCCGACGAAGGCACAGGAGATGACCTGCCCGATCGCCGCCAGAATGGCGATCTGCGCGCTGTTCGAGAAGGAGTGGACGAAGTCCACGGCTTGCCAGGCGAGCGTATAGTTCTGCCAGTCGAAGCCGGTGGCGATCCAGACGATGGTCGGGTCGGTCAGATCCTGAATGCTCTTGAACGACGTGGCAATCATATAGAAAACCGGGAACATGAAGACGAAGGCGATATCGGCCAGGATCAGGTAGGTGATGATCCGCAGGACGATCGTCTTGAGGAGCTTCAGGATCGCGTAGGCGGAAAAGCGTTCTCTCGCGCGGGCGCGACGCAGCGCCTGGGCCTGGGTCCGAGTCTGGGCTACCGTGGCCATGTGCTCTCTCCCCTATCTGTCGCCGGCGTAGTAGATTTTGCCGCTCATGAACCAGATCACCACCATCAGCACGACGAACATGATCAGGAAGTAGATCCAGCCCAGCGCCGCGGCGTAGCCCAGGCGGAACTGCCCGGAAAAGGCGGTCGTCTGGATGTACTGCAAGACCGTGGTTCCGGTCTTCTCCGTGACGGCCCCGGTGACCTGGCTCACGACACCCTGCACCGAGAAGCTGTTGGTGAAGGTATCCACCACCGTGTAGATGATGTTGAGCAGGACGAACGGCGAGATCAGCGGCACCGTGATCTTCCAGAAGAGCTCCCAGTCCGTGGCGCCGTCGATCCGGCCCGCCTCATAGTAGGTCGAACCGATCGACTTCAGCCCCGCCATGAAGATGAGGATCTGCACGCCGGACGCCCACAACACCAGACTCATGCGGCCCAGCACGGCGATAACGTTGCCGGACCAGGTTGGCCCGAGGAGTTGGAAGAGGAAGCCGGCCACGTCGGCGTTGCCGGCGAAGGTGTTGGCGCCGACGCCCTGACTGAAGAGGTCCTGAATGACCTGCGCCGAGCCGATCACCACCGGCAGAAAGAAGATGCCGCGGAAGGCCGTGATGCCGTGCAGCTTCTGGTTCGCCAGCATCCCCACGAACAGCGAGAAGATTAGGATCGCCGGCGTGTTGACGAACGTCTGCTTGATTTGCTCCACCAGGATCGGGAAGAACTGCGGGTCGACAAAGAAGGCCTGCCGATAGTTGTCGATGCCCACCCACTTGACGTTGTTGATGTTGACCGCTTCCAACTCGTGGAACGAAAGGATGAAGGAACGGACCAGTGGCCAGGCCAGGAAGAAGCAGAAGCCGAGCACCCAGGGCAGGATGAACATGTAGCCCTGGAGGGAACGCCTCGTGCTGAGGGAAAGGTGGAAGCGGGAGCGCTTGTACTGGCGGGGCGACGACGCCGAATCCACGATGGCGCCGGCTGGGGCACGAATCATCTCGCTAATCCTCTCTGCTTTGTTCTCTACTCAGTGCACGACGGCGTAGCTCAGCGCATCCACGGCCACCGTACCGTTGCCGTAGCGCTCATTACTGTAGTTGACGATCACCTTCGTCCCGTTACCATACGTGGTCTGGAAGACGTTCGGGGCAAGCTCCCGGTGATCCACGATGAACTGATCGAAGGTGCCGCCCAGTTGGATGTTCACTTCCTGATATTCGCGCACCAGGGCGTCCAGCCAGTCGGTCCAGGTGCTGCTCCAGTTGCGGTAGGTGAAGATCGCCCGGTTCAGGTCACTCGTCGGCAGGTAGGTCAGATTGAACGACGGCACCGCGCCGTACTCGATCTCGCGCAGGTATTCGAACTGCGGGTCGCTGCGCAGGTTGGCGTAGGTGCCGGTGTAGGTCAGGAAGCCGTGCACGACCATCTCGTAGAAGGGGACGGGCTGGTCCTCGAACTGCCAGTGGCTGCTGTCCACGCTGACCTGGCGGGCATCCTGGACGTGGCCCAGAATATAGGTATTGCCACCGTTGACCGCCACGCCGCCCAACTGCTGTTTGATGTAGTCGGCGATCTTCATGTTCCACTGGCTGTACGTTTCCCGCGTGAGGGGATGCTGGTCGTTCGTGTCGTAGGTGACGTTCTCGCCGAACCACTGCAGGGTATTGCCGGTGACACCGAGCGCCTTCTCTTTCGGGATGTCCCGCAGCACGAACTGATTGTATTCGACGATCGGGTTCAGCAGGTAAAAGTTCTGGCTCGTCCCCGCACCCTGGCTGAAGGCGGGTAGCTTGTTCGCGCCGCGCATGGCGTCGTTGTGGGCGAAGAACCCCTTCTCTCCGCCGTGGGCGTCCTCATAGTCGTCGTAGAGGTAGACCGGTACGCCCAGATGGCGGGCGAAGCTGGTCAGGCTCTGGAGGCCGGAATTCCCGCCGAGGCGATTGTCGGCCGGCATGCGGTTGGGGGCCGCTTGGGA
>JAICXR010000041.1 GCA_025980355.1 Chloroflexota bacterium
CTGCCGGTTGCCGAGGGTGCCGATCGGGTCGGCACGCTGTTCGTCCGTCCACAGGAGCAGCAGGTTGGTCATCGCCGTGCCGTCACAGGTGCAACGTCCTCCCACCAGCGGCCGGGCGCCTCACGTCGCCCCCTGGCTGAGCTGGGCGTTCGCCTCCGTCTCGGCCGCCTTCAGTGCCGTGAGCGTGTCCACCTTGCCCGACTCGGCATCCATCAGGTGCGCCTTCAGGATCTGGTCGAGCTGCGCGCCGACCGGCGTGAGCGGCACGACGATCGGTTGCACGGACGGATCGAGGAAGGCCGCCATGATCGGGTTGTCTGCCACAAACTTCTGGTAGGCGGGCAACGCCGCCAGGGACTTCGTGAGGGGCACGTAGTACAGGTGGGTGGCGAAATCGAGAAAGGTCGGCGTGCTGGCGCTGAAGGAGACGAAGTCGAACGCCGCCTGCTCGTGATCGCTGTCCGTCTTGAAGATCGCCCAGGCATTGACGTCGGCGTGGGCGACGTCGGCGACCTTCCCTTTGGGGAAGGGGAAACTCAGCACGGGCAACTTCTGCTGGATATAGCCGTTGACGCGATACGGTCCGCTGATCGTCATGGCGATCTTGGCGCCCTGGAAGCCGTTCTTGATCGACTTGGCCGGCACGAGCTGGTACTTGGTGAAGAAGCCCTTCAGGTAGTCCAGCGCGTCCTGCCCCGCCTGGCTCGCCCAGGCCACCTTGCTGCCGTCGGACGAGAGGTACGCGCCGCCGTTGGACCGCTGCACCGTGTCCCAGATGGTGGTATCGCCCATACCCATGTCCAGGGCATACTGCCCATCGCCGATATGGTTGATTTTCTGGGCCAGCACCAAGAAGTCGTCCCAGGTCTTGGCGGGCTGGGCGCCAAAACGGTCGAAGAGGTCGGTGCGGTAGTAGACCCCGAAGGGATGGTTGTATTGCGGGAAGGCCCAGATCTTGTTCTGATAGGTCAGCGCCTCCCAGAGATGGGGGTAATAGTCGCCCTTGTCGAAGCCCTTCGTGCGGGCGATGAGGTCGTCCAGCGCGATGATGGCGCCCTTCACGCCGAGGCCCACGGTCCAGTAGTTCTGGACGTAGGCGACATCCGGCGGCGTGCCGGCCGCCAGGTTGGCATTGATCTTCTCCAGCGGCGCGGTGCCGTCGCCCTCGTTGGTCTGTTGCAGGGTGACGCCGGGATTCGCCTGCATGAACGCCGGGAAGATGTGCTGGACGTTGAATTCCGTACGGGGGTCGGTGTCGCCGCCCCAACTCTGCCAGATCTGGAGCGCCAGCGGCTTCTTGCCAACACCCGTGGCGGCACTCGCCGCCACCGATGCCGTGTCCGTCGCGGCAACCGCCGACGCGGTTGTCGCCCGGACGGTCGCGCTGGACGGTGTCCCCGTGGCGGTCGTGGCCGCGGCCGTCGTGGTGGTCGCCGTGACCGTCGCCGCGCCACCGCAGGCGCTGAGCGCCAGTGCCGGCCCGGCCAGCAACGCCCAGCGCAGGCAGGTGCGCCGACTCGTGGTTCGCCCCCGATGCGCATCGCGTGGTGGGTGCTCGATGATTTCCTGCATAGCCTTCCTCTCGCCCCTCCTTGTTCCCAGACTGCCCTGCGACATGGCGGCCGATACGATCCGGGCCACCCCAACGGATGTGAGGATCATCGGAGGCAAGATTGGTCAGACCGGTTGCAGCACCGCCTCTCCGGCCGGCTCCACGACCTGGCCGGTCTGCGACGCGCGGATGATGGCGTCGCAGAGGCGCATCGTGGCCAGGTTGCGCCGTCCCGATATCTCCGGCTCGACGCCGTCGAGGACGTAGCGGGCGAAGAGTTCGGCCATGCCGGGGCCGGTTCCCGGGGGATCGACCGGCGGATCGAGCGCCAACACCTGTTCGCCGGCGCGGCTCACGAAGAGCAGGTGCCCCTCGTCGCCGACGCGATTGGCGCGGTGGATCAGGGCGCCGCGCTCGCACTCGACGCGGAACTCGTGGCCCACGGCGCGGGCGTCCGACGATGACAGGTAGCTGATCGTCGGGCCGTCCCGGAACTCCAGCACCGCGGAGATCGTCGACTCGGAGGGCCAGTTGCCCCAGACCGGCTGGAACTCCCTGGCCGCCACGCGCACGACCGGGCGGTCGATCGTCGCGAGCAGCTCGTCCAGCTCGTGGACCGCCATCTGCCAGAGGTGCATGTGGTCGCTGACCGGATAGGCCGACCCACGGGCCTTGTAGTTGACATAGTGGCCGAAGCCAAGACGACCGTAGGTCTCCGCCGCGAGCAGGCGGCGCAGGGTCCGTGCCGCCGGCAGGTAGCGCTTATTCTGCGTCACCATCAACCGGCAGTGCTGCCGTTCGGCCAGCGTCACGAGCGCCTCGGCCTCCGCCAGATCGCAGGTCAGCGGCTTCTCGACCATGACGTGTTTGCCGGCCTCGAGCGCCTCGCGGATGAACCGGCCGTGCAACTGGGCATGGACGACGATGACGACCGTGTCGGCCTCCACGGCGGCCAGTGCGTCGGTCAGCGACGCGAAGCAGGCGCCTGGTGGCAGGCCGGTCACGGCCCGCGCCTGCGCCAGATACTCCGGGTTGATGTCGACAAGGCCGACGACGTCCAGCCGTTCGTGGGCGACCCAGGGGCCCAGGTGGGTGCGGCCCCGACCGCCGACGCCGACGAAAATCGCGCGGAGCGTCTTCATGCCCGCCCTCCTCCTCTCGTTGCCGGCGCCGGTGCGGCGCTTCGGACCTGGGCCAGGAGCGCCTGCAAGCCGCGCCAGGTCGCCACGGTCGACCGCTCACCCTCGTCACCCGGCAGCCGCCAGTGGGTCTCGATCGTCAGGGCGCCGCGGTAGCCGTCCGCGAGCAGGGCGCGGAGCTGCCCGGCGAGGTCCACCTCACCGTCGCCGACCCGCTGCCAGGCCGTCTCACCGCGCGCATGGTCCAGGAAGCGGGCGTCCTTGACGTGGACCCGGTCGACGTAGGGCCGCACCGCGGCGTAGCCTTCCGGCGCGGACGCCGTGTCGCCGGAGACGAAGGCGTTGGCAGGGTCCCAGATCAGGCGCAGGCGGGGCGACGCGACGGCCTCCAGGATCGCCCGGCTGTTGGCGCTGGTGTCGGCGTAGCAGAAGCGGACGTTCTCCAGCAGGAGGGTCACGCCTTCGTCGGCGGCGAGGGTGCAGAGCGGCCGGAAGCCCCGGCCGATGGCGTCCAACTCCTCTGCCGTGGGCGGCGGCGGCGCCTGCCAGCCAGGGCCGATCGTGCCGTGCGCCGCCGGACGGCGGAAGCCGAAGACCCGGACCCGGTCCGTGCCGAACCGATGGGCGAGCGCGATCGCCCGCTCCAGAATCTCGCGGTGTCGGCGGTAGGCCGCGGTCTCGCCGTCGCCGGGCGCGGCAACGGCCTCCAGCGGCGCCGACTTGAAGGCCGGATCGCAGATCAGGTTCACCGGCAGCCCGGCCATGCGCAACAGGTCGCGGGCCTCCTCGACCTGTTCGGGCGTCAGGTCGGTCACCTGCTTCCCCCAGAGTGTATTGAGCTCGACCTCGGTGATACCCAGCTCGATCGCCACCGCAAGCGCGCGGGCGACATCCTCGCTGATCTCGTTGGTGAGGACGGCGAGGGGAAAGGGTAGCGCCGGAGCCTGGTCCCACGCTACCGAAAAGGCGGGCATGCGGCCTCCTCCTTTATTCACGCGACGCGGTTAGCTGATACGAAACAGTTCGGCGGCGTTGCTGCCGAACAGCTTGGCCTTGTCCGCCGCCGGGATGGCGAGGCCGTCGATCAACGCCACGAAGCCCTCGATGGCGATCCAGGGATGGTCGCTGCCGAAGAGCAGACGGTCTGGGCCGCTGAAGTCGTAGGCGTAGCGCAGGGCCAACGCGGACGGCGAGACCAGGTCGAGGTAGACGTTGCGGTAGTAGGCCGAAGGCGGCCGAGTGATGTGCTCCCGGCCACGCCCCTTCACCTCCGTCTGCTCCTCCACGCGCCCCATGAGGTACGGCAGCACCCCGCCGGCGTGGGGATGGACGACGCGCAGGGCCGGATTGCGTTCCAGGACGCCGCCCAGGATCAGGCGCAACATGGCGAGGGAGGTGTCGACCATCATGGCGAACATCGGGACCATCGAGTAGTCGCGGGCGGCGGCGCCCCAGGACGGGACCGTCGGGTGGAGGACCAGCGGGATGCCGCGACCGGCGACGTGCCGGTAGAACGGCGCGAACTGCGGCGCATCGAGGGGCGTGCCGGCGACGTGCGACGGCAAGAAGACGCCCCGCAAGTCCAGGTGGTCGACCGCCCGGTCCAGCTCGCCGATCGCCGCCGGCACGTCCTGCAGCGGCAGGCTGGCGATGCCGACGAAGCGGCCGGGGTGGCGGGCGCACGTCTCGGCCAGGTAGTCGTTGCAGAGCCGCGCCCCTTCCAGGGCCAGGTCCGGCGCCAGCAGCTCCGGGCTGGGGATGTTGACGCTCAGCACGCTCAGGTCGACGCCGGCGGCATCCATGGCGCGCAGCTTGGCGGCCGGGTCGTAGTCCTCCGGGCGGAGGACGAAGCGGTGGATATCGCCGTAGTCGATGGTATAGGCGTCCGCACGGCGCGTGGTGAGCAGCCAGCGGGGATTCCGGCACAGGAGCTCCGCATAGGCGGGCGGGAAGACGTGGCTCTGGCAATCAATCCGCACCACGAGACGCCTCCCCACGATCCGCTACGGCCGGGCCGCGACGCACCCCTACCCGTAGCCAGGAGCCGGACGGCGGCCTACCCGACCAGGCGTGCCCGACCGGCGGAATGCTATCAGCCTGCACCAGCCCTGTCAAACGCTTCGCTGCATTGCGGCCCGATATACTCGGTCGTTTACTCCGCCGCCGCTTCGAGCAGGGGCGCGAGCAGCCCTTCCTCCAGGTACAGGTCGTGCAACTGCTGCTGGATCGCCGTCACGCGCTCCGGCCGGCGGCCCGCCAGGTGGGCCACCAGGGCTTCGACGACCGCGACGGTCGCGACCGTGGAGAAGGAGATCGCGGCGCCCTGGGAGGGGGCGAGCAGGAGGTCATCGGCGACCCGGGTGAGGGGGCTGGTGGGGCTGCCCGTGATGGCGACGGTGCGCGCCCCGAGCCGGTGGGCGAGCGCCAGCGCGTCGACCACGCCGCGGAAGGTCAGCCAGAAGCCGACGCCGACGACCACGTCCTCGCGCGTGATGTCGTAGAGCGCGATCGTCCGGTCGACGCCCGAAGGCGACACCAACTCGCCGCGCAGTCCAACGTGGCGCAACAGGCGCACCAGCAGGGTGGCCGGGACGATCGGGGAGCCGGTCGCGCAGACGAGGATGCGGCGGGCCGCGAGGAGCGCGTCGCCGATCCGCCCGAGGTCGGCCGCCTGGAGGCGTTGCATCGCCACGCGGAGGTTCGCGTCGTGCTGGGCGAGCGTCGCGGCGACGGCGCTGTCCGGGCTCGCCACCGCGGCACTGTCGCGCGGCGGCTGCAGGCCGGCCCGGGGCAGGTAGGCCTGGCGCAGCGCCCCCTGCAAGGCCTGATAGCCCTTGTAGCCGAGCGACTGGGCGAAGCGGACGATCGTCGCGTTGTTAACCCGCAGCTCGCGCGCCAGCTCGCGTACCGAGCCGAACATGATCATCTCCGGCGTCTTGAGCAGGGCCTGCGCGAGCCGATACTGCTTGGGCGGCAGGGACGCCAGCCGCTCCTGTAACTGCTCGACCCCGGCCAGATCGGGCAACGGCAGGGCGGGCCCGGCTGGGGAGGGGCCGGCCACCCGCGGCGTCGACAGCCGTCGCCGGATCTCCTCGGTGCCCAGCCCTTCCCGGCGCAACGCCCCGACGGCCGCCAGCACCTGCACATCCGCCTCGTCGTAGCGCCGGTGCGTCGCCACCCCGCCCGTTGGCCGGCCCGCCGGCCCGCTGAGCAGGTCGGCAAACTGGGTGCTCCAGAGCCGGAGCGTGGCGGCCGGGATGCCCAGCCGTTCGCCCACCTCCCGTGGCCGATAGCTCGTCCTCGCATCGTCAACGCCGGGGACGCCCCCCGCCCGGATTTCCGCCAACACGAGCGCCCCGTCCGTAGCCATCGCCAACACAATCGCTAGGGTGAGAACTGTACAGCCGTGGCGGCCACGCTGTCAATATGAGCGCCTGTTGCTTCGCACTATGGGAGCGATCCCAGTCGAGTCCGGCGGTATGCCCTCCTGGGCACACCGCCCGGGCGACGCCGCCTCCTGGCTCATCCACGCCGGCATCCAGGCCCAGGCCGAGCTCTTCACCCGCGTCACCGCCACCGACGACACCGCGCCGACCCCGGCCTCCGGCTCCTACCGCACCTGGCGTAGGTCCGGCTGATCGAGTAGCCAACCGGAAGGACCCGCCACGAGCTGCCACGTGCCGACGTACTCGCGGGTGACCGGCGGCGAACCCGCGTCGATTTCCACAACGTCCACCGCCACCGTCGCCCGGCCGGCGCCAATGGCGGTCTGCACGGCCTGCCGGACGGTCGTTTGCTGCACGGCCGCGAAGCGACCGTCAATGTTGCTCGCCGGCGGGTACGCCGCGCGCATCGCGGGGCTCCAGAGCTGGGCAGCCTGCGCGAATCGATGCTCCCCCACGGAAGTATAGAACTGGATGACCGTCGGCGCGGGGCCGAACGCGGCGGTGGCGAACGGCGCGGCCCTCAGCCGTACGGCGGTGGCGAAGGACGTGGGAGTGGCCGTGGGCGGGACCGCCCTATCGGCGGCCATAGCGGCCGGTGCGGCGGTCGCCGTAGCAGGTACGGACGTCGCCGTAGCAGGGACGGTCGTCGCGCTGGCAGCCGGCGCCGGTGCGGTCGCCGTCGCGACCGCCGCACCGGCCGTTATGGCAGGCGTCTGCGTCGCCGGCGGCCCGGCGACGACAGCCGAACCCGGCCCCATGCCGCCCGCCGGTGGGGCAGTCCTGGCAGCCCCGCCCACCCGCCCCATACCAATGGCAGCGCCGAGCAGCAACAGGAGCGCCAACGGGAGCAAGGCAAGGGGCCACGCGGCCGGGCGCCGCCGGCGTGACCGAGTGGGGGCAACGGACCCAGGCGGGCGCGTCGGGCGGACCACGCGCCCCAGCCGCTGCCGATCGTCCGGTCGTGCCGTCGCCCCAGCCCCGGGGATGCGCTCCCGAGCCTCCAGCAGCGCCGTACGGAGCTCGGTGGCTGACTGGAAGCGCTGCGCCGGGTCTTTGGCCAGCAGCCTGAGCACGATGGCCTCGGTGAGCGCCGAGAGAAACGGGTTGCGCCGACGCGGCGGTTCCGGTAGGTCGCGCACGTGGCGCAACGCCACCGCCACGGGTGTGTCGCCATCGAACGGGGTGCGGCCGGTCAGCAGTTGGTAGAGCACCACGCCCAGGCTGTACAGGTCCGAGCGAGCGTCCACCGGCTTGCCCTGCGCCTGCTCCGGCGAGAGATACCCGGCGCTACCGAGCACCTCCGATGCCCGCGTGACGGGCTCCATGCCGGTCGCGCGAGCGATACCGAAGTCGGCCACCTTGACCTGCCCGTCGGCCGTCAGCAGCACGTTTTGCGGTTTGATGTCGCGATGGATGACGCCCTGCCGGTGCGCTGCCTCGAGCGCCGCGGCGATTTGATCGGCGATGCCAAGCGCTTCCGCCTCCGGCAGTGGCCCGCGCCGCGCCAGCGCGTCGCCCAGGTTACCGCCGGAGACGTACTCCATGACGATCAGTCGGTCGAAGCGCCCACCGTCGGCCCCGGCGGCTGCAGCAGCCGGAGTACCCCAGTCGTAGATGGCGACGATGTTGGAATGGTTCAGCCTGGCCGCGGCGCGGGCCTCTCGGCGGAAACGCTCGCGGAAGGTGGCATCGGCGGCGCGCTCCGCGTTCAGGACTTTCAGCGCGACATCGCGCCCCAGCACCCGGTCCACCGCCCGATAGACGTCGGCCATGCCGCCGCTGCCGATGCGGTCGCCCAGCTCATAGCGCTCGCCGAGCAATGGCTTGCCGGTATGCGGACCGCTCACGCCGCCCAACCCCTCCGACCGACGCCGACGCTCATCCGGTTCGGTCGCTGGCGAGGGTGCAATTTCTATGCCGGTGGCCAGCGCCGCGGCCGGCTGGTCCGGTACTGCCCCGAGCGGAGGAGGGGATCAGCCTGCCCTGCGCCGCCACCCGGCCCTCCCGATACCGCAAGCTGCCTAGCGCAGGGCAGGCGTCAGGCCATCGCCCCGCTTGACAGCGCACCCCCGCCCGTGCATGCTTGCCATGACCCCGCTGGTACGTCTCGTTGTCGTGGAGGGAACGCATGCAACCACCTCGCCTTTCTCGCCGTCGCTATCTCGTCCTGTGTACGGCCGGCGCCGCCGCCGGCCTGCTCGCCGCCTGCGGCGGCGCCGCGCAAGGCGTCCCGCCCGGCACGAGCGCCGGCGTGGCCGCCCCGTCGGCCGCGAGCGCGGCGAGGACCGCCTCGGTGGCGACCACGGCGACGACGAGCGCCGCGACGCAAAGTGCCGCCACCACCGCGAGCGCCACGGGCGCGGCGAGTAGCGCCGCCGGCACGAGCGCCGTGGCGACCTCGAGCAGCGCGGCCAGCGCGGCCACCGCCAACGCGGCGACGCCCACGCCCGTCCCGGTCGTGATCAAGCAAGGCTTCACGGAGGTGCGGGTCTGGGTGCACTGGGGCGGCCAGTCCCTGGACCTGCTCCAGAAGCAGGTGGTCGACCCCTACAACAACGGCCAGGGCGCCCAGGACAAGGTCCAGGTCGTCGTCGAGCCCAAGGACAACGCCAAGTGGCAGGAGGAGATGACCCTCGCCAAGGTGAGCGGCGACCCGCCGGAGATCTATCACCCCTCGCTCAGCGCCAAGGTGATGGTGGCCAACCAGCTCATCGACCCGCTGCCGGCGGACGAGGCGCAGTACGTCAAGAGCAACTACTACCCCGGCGCGGCGGATCGTCTCACGCTCGGCGGCAAGGTCTACGGCTACCCGACCGAGTTCCAGCCGCTGGGCTACGTCTACCGCAAGTCCTACTTCCGCGACTCCGGCATCGCCGCCCCGCCGAAGACGGTCGAGGAGGAGCTCGACGTCGCGATGCGCACCAACCGCCTGAGCAACGGCCAGCAGCAGCGGGTCGGCTTCACCATGTACAACAGCCGGTTGCCGCAGAACCTGGCAACGTACATCAAGCGCTGGGGCGGCGAGATGGTGACGGTGGACGGGGACCACCCGACGAAGATCAACGTGGCGACGCCGGAGGCGATCAACGCCGTCTCCTTCTGGAAGAAGTTCATGGACGCCGGCGTGACCGAGGGTAAGACCTCGCCGGACGACGTCTGGAAGCGGGAGCTCGGCGTCGCGATGGAGATCGAGGTCTGGTTCCCGCTCGGCGACCTCCTCAACGGCGGCAAGGTCGACGCCTGGGACGACCTCGGCGTGACCGCCGTGCCGCCGCACCAGGGCGTGCCGCCGGTGACCTACTTCTACGGCTACGGCCTGGTGCCCGCCAGCGGCACCAAGCATCCGGACGAGCGATTGACGGTGCTCAAGGCCTTCACGCACCAGCCGGCGATGCCGTGGTCCCATTTCATCGTCGAGACCATCGGCAGCCCGCCGGCGCCGCTCAACTACCCGACGCCGATCCCGCGCTGGACGCCGGACATCACGCAGGGCTACGCCGACGCCGCGAAGATCGCTATCCCCAATCCCCTGCGGGAGAAGGTGCTCGGCCTGTCGCAGATCAGCGCGGCCTACACGCAGACCTTGAGCGACATCTGGGCCAACAAGGTCGCGGTGCAGTCCGGCCTGGCCCAGTTGGAGACGCAGCTCAACGCCATCTTGAAGCAGACCGACCCGCCCGGCGCCTGAGCGCGCGGGCCGGGGGCGCCGGCGGTGACCACGCCAGCGGCCAGGAGGTTGTCGTAGGCCAGACCGTCCCGACATCTCCCGACGCCCCGCGCAGGCGCGCCCGCTTCCGGCCGGCGACCGCGAGGCTCGTGAGGGAGGAGGCGAGGGCCATCGCCGGCGCCAGCGCGACCACCCCGTCCGGCACGGTGACCATGGTGATCGCGCCGTGTCCCGTGTGCGCGATCGTCGCTTGGGAGGCCGTCGGCAGAGCGCTGCATGTCAACAATCCCGATACCGTCGCCAACGCGTCCGCTCGGACGAGCCGCGCGAGTCTTTGCGCGGCTTCGGTTATCGGGCGGTGGCGATTGCCTGACAGGCGGCGATGTACTGGTCGAACGCGATCGTGTCGCCGATCGTGAGCTCGAAGTACTTCAGCGCGGCGCGGGTCATCAGCCGTTCGGCGAAGGTGTCGGGGTACTCGACCGCCAGGGTCGCCTCCCGGATCAGGAAGACGCGGTAGCCGTAGCCCAGCATCTCGCGGGTGGCGGCGGCGGCGTCGAGGATGCACATGTTCGTGGCGAAGCCGGTGAAGACCAGGTTCTTGATCCCCCGGCTCCGGCAGATCCGGTCGAACTGGGCGCCGGTGAGGACCACCTGGTCCCCCGGCTCGGCGTCGCAGGAGGAGAGGATGCGCATCCGCCCCCAGCCGGCCCACTCCCGGTAGCCGCGCCCGTGGCTGCGCTCCGCCCGCTCCTTGATCCAGCCCGGGTTGGCCTCGGGCGGGCGGGGCCGGGCCGGCGGCGGCGCCTCTTCCTCCAGCATGTGGTGGACCGACGCGTACTGCATGGCGATGTTCGCCGGCTCGACGTGGAAGATCGGCAGCCCGGCCGCGCGGGAGGCGGCGATGGCCGGGCGGATGTAGCGCTCGGCGATGCGCAGCGACTCCTCCTGGCACTCCCGCGTGCCCATGTCCACCAGGAAGGCGTCCGGCACCGGCGGGCCGCCGACGTCGCCCACGTTCCAGAGGTGCAGCGCCACGAAGCCGGTCTCTCGCGGGTCGAGATCATAAGCCGTCTCCGCCCAGCCGGCCCGGTCGAGGCTGGGCGTCTCCCAGTGCCGGCCCACCAGGCGCAAGGCGACCGCCGTTGCTAGCGCCATCCCGTGCTCCTCCCCTCGTCCTATCAAATCCGTATCGGCTTCACGCCCGGTTCGCGTCCGCCACGCGCCGCACGATGTCGGCGGCGAGGTCGCAGTGCTCCGGCCGGTACTTCTCGCAGAAGGACGACCAGCGGATGAAGGTCTCCAGGAAGGCCTGCGCCGTGGGGCAGGCGTCGGCGCCGTAGGCGTAGTCGCGCGACGCCGGCGGCTTACTGTACGGATAGACGTGGGCGGACGCCCTTTCCTGGAGGAAGGGCAAGGCCGCCGGCAGCAGGTAGTAGCGGCAGGTGCTGGCGCCGGGGATGCCGGCCTCGGCGCACTGCCGGCCGAACTCGTCCGCCGTGCAGCGGAAGGCGGCCGGGTCGATGCTGAAGCCCACCATCCAGGGCGAGTACACGTCGACGGAGTCCGGGATCGGTAATGGCGTGATGCCGGGGATGCGGCCCAGCGCCGCCGTCAGCAGCCGCGCCATGCGGTCCCGGTGAGCCACCTGGTCGTGGATGATCTCCAGCTGCGCCAGCGTGATCGCGGCGGTGCACTCCGGCATGCGCAGGGCGTTCCCCTCGGCGATGTGCACCCGGCCGAACCCGGGCTGCATCACCCCGCCCCGGCTCTGGCCCAGGAAGCGCGCCCGCTCCGCCAGGGCGTCGTCGTCGGTCACCAGGCAGCCGCCGGTGTCCGACCCCAGCGTCTTCTCCGCGTCGAAGGAGAAGCCGGCGGCGTCGCCCAGCGTCCCGGCGAGCCGCCCCTTGTACCGCCCGAACACCGCCTGGCAGACGTCCTCGATCACGACGAGGTCGTGCTTCCGTGCCAGCGCCATGATCGGGTCCATGTCGCAGAGCAGGCCGGCCTTGTGCACCGCCAGGATCGCCCGCGTCCGGTCCGTGATCAGCGGGGCGACCGTCTCGGCGCTGAGGTTCACCGTCCCCGGCGCCGTGTCCGCGAAGACGGGGATGTAGTGCTGCTTGATGAGGCCCATCACGGTGCCGTAGTCGCTGATCGGGCTGACGATCACCTCGTCGCCGGGCGCGAACGGCAACGCCATCGCCAATAGGTGCAGGGCCGGCGTGCAGCCGGGCGTGGCGACGCAGTGCTTGACGCCCAGCGCCTCGGCGAAGCGCCGCTCGAAGCGCCCGACCATGTCGGTCCGCAGGCCGCTCGCGACGACCTCCTCCAGGTAGCGCAGCGCGTTCGGCCCGATCGTGCGCGGGAACGGCGTGGGCAGCGCCCCCGGGTCCCAGTCCTGCGCCGCCGCCCCGTAGGCCGCCCGCTCCAGCTTCACCGCCATCGCTGTGCCCCTTTCATCCGTTGCCCTCACCCGCTCGCTGAGGCTCCCACCCTCTCCCCCGGGGAGAGGGCAGGGTGAGGGACTAACCATATTCCGAATTGCAAGCAATCCTTTTCGCGGCGTGCTAGTGGATGAGCCGCAGGCGGCGCTCGGCCGCGAGGTCGACGTCGAGCAGCGGCTTCCCCACCTTGCGAGAGACCGGCACCGGGCGGCCGTCGATCTCCGCGGCGCGCGTGCCGGACGGGAGGGCGAGCGTCACCGTGCGGCGACGCACCGCCGGGGGCAGGCCCGGCGTGGTGATGGTGAAGGTATCCGTTTGGCCATCGCCGGCCGGCCGGACCCGCGCGTGCCGCCGGGTCAGGCGGTAGTCCACCGGCTCTTCGACGGTGGCCAGCCAGACCTCGTCTGCCCCTTCCGTCACCACCGTCTCGATCCGTTCCCGCAACTGGGCGGCGGAGCAGTCTTTGTTGGGATGGATGGCGACCTCGAGGGGGCAATGCAGGTAGTCGATGACCCAGCCCCGGTCGCGCCTGGCGTGCTGGAGGTTGCGGAACGGGTCGAACTCGGAGAAGAACGGCCCGTAGCCCTGCGTGTGCAGGAAGGTGCGGTTGAGCCAGAGCGGGTCCGCGTCGTCCGGCCGGTTGAGGGCGTCGGTGATGCCCATCGCCCCCAGGTAGCCGAAGCGCCGGCAGCCGGCCAGCGCCCCCTCGTTCATGTTGGCGTTGGAGCCGGGTGCGCAGTAGATCGTCACCGGCTGGCCGATCGCCCGTTCCAGGACCTCCTTCGCACGGCCGAGTTCGAGGTCGGCCGTCTCGGCGTTGACCACCTGGTGCGACCAGGAATGGTTGCCGACGCCCCAGCCGCGCGCGATCATCTCCCGCAGCTCCTCGGCGCCCATGTGCTTGTAGCCGTGGAAGCTGGAGCCGGGGAGGTTGCGCAGCTCGCCCATCTGCCCGACCACCACCTCCAGGTGTC
>JAICXR010000231.1 GCA_025980355.1 Chloroflexota bacterium
AAGGCGCCAAACTCGTGGTGCAACTGGCTTCGCATCTCGGTCAGCGACGGCGCGGGACCCGCCCAGGCGTGCTGGCCGAAGCTGTGGCCGCGGGCCCGCAGCTCCGCCTCCCATGCCGGCTCGACCACCGGGTAGTTGTCCAGCATCAGGTAGGTGGTAAACGGCGCGGCGAAGCGGTCGGCCGTGTCGGTCACGGTCCGCAAGTCGTCCGCGGTGAGGTTGTCGCCGTCGCCGTTGAAGAAGGCCACGGCGGGGGCGGCGTTGGGAAAATGCCAGAGCCGGGGCAACGGCGGATGATCCACCAAGAGCCAGCCGATGAGCCGGACGAGCAAATCCTGCTGGAGGTCGGCCTGGGGGATCTGCTTCAGGCGCCCATCCAGGTAGTTCACGAAGAGGTCGTTGGGCTTGAACATGGCGTCGGCGTCGGCGTCGGCCATGGGACCGGTGCTGGCCTGCTCCCGCCGGCCCTGGTGGAAGAACACCGTCGACGTCGCCAGGTCGAAGGTGAAGAGCGCCACGCGGCCCCGCCCGTACGGCGTCGCCACGATGGCCGCCTGCGTCGACGGCTGCGCGGAGAACGGCGCCAGCCAGGCGACCACTGCCTCCGCCGGCCCTGTCCACTCCAGCAGGTCGGCCCGGCCGTGGAACTGGAGGTCCACGTCGGTCATGCCGGCGGTCAGGGGATGAGCGCCGTTGAGGTGCAGCCAGCGATCCAGCATCCCGCGCAAGGTGATCGTGCCGCGGTACAGTACGTGATTAAAGGGCCGCAGTCCCAGCTCGCGCGCCATGCCGAGGGGCGGGCGGAGCAGCAGCAGTCGCCCGCCGTCACGGGCGTACTGCAGCAATATCGCCTCGTCTCGCTCTTCCAGGCGGACGCTGCTCACCAGCACGAGCGCCGCCTGCTGGAGACGATCAAGGTGCAGCGTGTCACCAGCCAGATTTAGCCGCTCAAACCAGGGATACCCTTCCGTGAACAGCAGTTCTTCGACGTAGCGGTGGAACCGGTTCGCATCATCGGACCGTTCGATGACCAGGATCGGCGCGGCGGGACCGGGGCCGTTCACAGTGCCACCCCTGCCGGGGCTTGTCCGGCCGGCCGGTGAACGCCGGGGCGGAAGTCGGGCACCGGGAGCAGCCGGCCGCCATGGTCGGCGGAGTGGCCGGCGATCACCGACGGCCCGGCAATCTCGGCGGCGCGGTAGACGTCGACGAGCGGCGTCTTGCCCTGGAGCACGCATTCCACGAAGTCGTGCAACGGATACAGGTCGCTGCCCCCATGCCCGGAGACAGCCGCGCCGGGGAGGCCGCGTTGGTACTCACTGAAGCCCCAATCGACTTCCGATCGCCCGGGCGTGTAGTGGTTCGCCAGCCAGAGCAAGGAACCGCCGCCCTGGCCGCTGCCGGCCGTGAGCCGCCGGCTCGTCTCCACCTCGCCCAGGGTGCCGATCAGGTGCTGCCAGTGATGGGGGCTGGCGCTGGGCGACTGGAAGCCGCAGGCGATGCGCAGGATGCAATCGTCGTCGTGCTTCATGATGGCCACTTCGATGTCCGGGATCGGCATGAACTCCCGGTAGTAGCTCTGTTTGCGGGTGGACATGCAGCTCACCTCCGTCACCCGTCCGCCGAGCACCGCCAGCAGCGGACCGAGCGAATGCGGCGAATACCAGAGCGGATGCACCAAGTTCCAGGGCCGGTTCTTGCGGGCGTGGGGATTGCCCTGGGCCTCCTCCACCGAAATCTCCCGCCCCGTGGCCTCGTCCAGGTAGACCCGCTCGTTGACCAGCCCGTGGAAGTACTGCGCCTCGCCGTAGAGCGGCTTGCCGAGCAGTCCTTCCTGGATCAACTGGCGCCAGGCGCGCACAAAGGGCATGTAGCTGCGTTGCTCGGCCATGGCGAACACCAGCCCGCTGCGCTCCGTGGCCAGCACCACCCGCCAGCAGTCTTCGAGGGTGTAGGCCAACGGCACCTCGCTGATGACGTGCTTCCCGGCGGCTAGCGATCGTTCCGCGACGGAGGCGATATATTCCGGTTCGACGTTGACCGCCACCGCGTCGACCTCAGAGCACGTCAGCATGTCGTCGAGCTCCGCGAACGCCCGGTCGGCGCCGAGACCGGCCCGCACCGCCCCCTGCTCCAAGCGGACGGGCAGCCGCTCGCAGACCGCCACGACCTCCGCCAGCGGCTCCAGCCGGATGGTGTTGATCCATGCGACGCCACGATGCCCCATACCGACGATGCCGATCCGTACCCGTTCCACCAGTGCTCGCTTTCCTAAAGCAGGGCTGCCACCGCCTGCTATCATAGCCCCAGCATCGACCGACCGGGAGGTCATGCCGTGCCGGAAGGGATAACACCGATGGCTTCTCCTTGCTCGTCAGTAGTCACGTCACGGCGCAGCTTGCTGCGCCAGGTGCTGGGCAGTGCGCTCCTGGCCGGACCGCTCCTCGCGCTGGCCAACTGCGGCGGATCGGCCACCGCGACGGTGGCGACGACGGGCAGCAGTGCCGCGGTCGCCACCGGCACCGTCAGCGCCGCGAGTACCACGAGCGCGCCTCCGTCCAGCGCGGTCACCACGGCGGCCCGGATCTCCACGGCTAGCGCGGCCGGCACCAGCACGGCGAGCGCCAGCGCCCCAGCGGCCTCGGCCCCCGCCGGCAAGGCGCTGACCCTGCAGATCGCCTCCTGGGAGAAGCAGGTTCAGGGGAAGCAGGGCTATGCCATGCTGGCTGCCGAATATGCAAAGGTCAATCCCAACGTCAAGATCGAGCAGGAGGTCATCCCGGAGACGCTGGCCGACTACAACAGCAAGGTGACGGCCCAACTCGCCGGGGGCACCGCACCCGACCTGATGGAAGCGATCTGGGGGCTCAGCCAGAATCTGGCGGTGAAGGGCGCCTTGCAGCCGCTCGATCCCTACGTCGCCCGCGACAAGATTTCCACCGCCGACTACGTCCAGACGGCGTTGGAGTTAGGACGCTGGCCCCAGAGGACCGGTAAGTATTACGCCTGGTACACCATGTTCTCCATCTCGCCGCTCTACTACAACACCGCGCTCTTCCAGCAGGCGGGGCAAGCGCCGCCGGATGAAAGCTGGACGTGGCAGCACGTCCTGGAAGTGGCGCAAAAGCTCACCAAGAAAGGTACCAGCGCGGCCGATTCTGTGTTCGGCTACGACCCGACCTACCTGACGCGCACGATGCTCTACGCCTACGGCTGGGACTTTGCCAACGCCGACGGCACGAAATCGGCGCTGGCGACGCAGCAGAGCATCGACGCCCTCCAGTTCTGGCAGGACCTCATCTACAAATATGGCGTGTGTCCGCCAGGGTCGTTGCAGTTCGGGAAGGGGGCGCCGGCCGGAGTGTTCTCCACCACCCGACTCGGCATGGAGATCCAGGCAACCTACCAGATCGGCCCCTACCGCCAGGTCAAGGGACTGGAATGGGATGTCGCCGTGCCACCGTCGGGCCCGGCCGGGCGGTACACCGTCGTGAAAGGGGCGCCCGGCCACGCTATCCCCACCCAGTCGCCGCACCCTACCGAGGCCTGGGCCTTCCTTTCCTGGTGGATAACCCACCAGACGCCGACGCTCGTGCTGCTGGAAGGAAATCTCCCCACCAAGCTAACGGCGCTGCAGGGCTACCCGCAAGCGGCGCAGAAGGACAATCCGGTGCCGGCCCACATCGGCATCCTCCCCGACATCGCCACCAAGTATGGCAAGCCGGTGCAGGTGTTGCCCGACAACGACGCCGTGAAGGCGCCCTATTACGCCGAGCGCGCCAACATCCTCGCCAACAAGGAGGACGCCCAGACCGGTATGACGAAGGCCGCCCAGCAGATGGACGGGCTGCTGCAGAAGGCCATCGCCGATCAGGCGAAGAAGTGAGAGCGGAGAGCAGGGCCACCGGGGCAGCGCCGCAGTCGCGGCCCCGTTAGTCGCCAATGCTGACTGACGCCCTCCTGCTCGCGGCGTTGCGCGGGGAATATAGCCTGGAGGCGGTGTGCCGTGCGGCGGGCGTGAGCGAGGCGGAATTTCGCCGCGAGCGCGACGCCTACCTGCGCCGCAGCCTTCCTCCGAATCGGGCAACGTGGCGGGCGGGACTTGCCGCGCCCGTTGACGTCTGGCGCGACCGGCATGGCATCCCGCATATCCACGCCGCCGGCACGAGCGATCTCTTCTTCGGCCTGGGTGCCGCCATGGCGCAGGATCGCCTCTGGCAGATGGACTGCTTTCGCCGCCGCGGCCAGGGACGGCTGGCCGAGCTACTCGGGCCGGAGTATCTCCTCTCCGACATCACGCACCACACGCTGGACCTGGCAGGGATCGCCGCTCGTGAGGCCGGCCAGCTTGACCCGAAGACCGCGGCCACGCTTGCTGCCTTCGTCGCCGGCATCAACCGGGCGATTGAGGCGCAAACGGTATTGCCGATCGAGTTCGTGCTGCTCGACTACCGGCCGGAACCATGGACGGCGGCCGACGCCATCGTGTCGCAGCGGGCCATCTGGTGGTCGCTGAGTGGCCGCTTGCCGAGCCTGGTCGTCGGTGAGGCGGCGGAGCTGCTGCCGGGGGGTCCGCTGCGCGAGGCCTTCCTGACGCCGGAGTTCGCGGACGAGCGGATCGTCGGGTCCGCCGGCCCGCCTTTGCAACCGACCGGATCGGACGATGGCGCGACCGGCAGCAACAACTGGGCGGTCGGGAGGGGCAAGACGCGCGGCGGGGCCGGCGTCCTGGGGAGCGATCCGCATCAGCGTTTCGCCCTACCCGGCAACCGCTACGAGTGCCGCCTGCACGGACCGGAGGACGACGCGCTCGGCGTCACCTGGGTCGGTTCACCCGGATTGGTGTACGGACGCAACCGCCGGATCGCCTGGGGTCTCACCAACAGCAACGCCTCCGTGCGCGACCTCTACCAAGAGGAGGTCCGTCGGGACGACCCTCAGCAATATCGCGACGGCGCAACGTGGCGGACCTTCGAAGAACGCCGCGTGGAGATCGCGGTGCGCGGCCAGCCGGCCCAGCAACTCACCATCCGTTCGACCGTCCGTGGGCCAATCGCCAACCACCTCTTGCCGGCGGCGGCGGTGGAGATTGCCCCCCCGCTGTCGCTGCGGTGGGTGGGACAGGAGCACCTGGACGACATGCGGGCCGTGCTGGCGATTTCCCGCGCCCAGAACTGGGAGCAATTCCGGGCGGCGTTGCGGGACTGGGCCTTGCCCGTCTATAACTGGGGCTACGCCGATGTCGACGGACACGTCGGCTACCAGTGCGCGGCGCGCATCCCCCTCCGGGGCCGGATCGTCCGCGGCTACCGGGAAGCAAACAACCCGTTCGACCAATGGGACGGCGCGATCCCCTTCACCGCACTGCCCAGCCAATACGACCCTGCGCGCGGCTTCATCGCCTCGGCAAACCAGGCGCCGGTCGACGACGCCTATCCGTATCCCCTCTACGGCGCCTTTGCCTCCGGTGTGCGGGCGCTGCGCATCCGGGAGACGCTTACCGGTGCCAGCGCCTTCGACGGCGCGGCCTGCGCCGTATTGCAAAATGACACCCTATCGGCTCGGGCGCGCCGCCTCGTCCCCCACCTCCTGCGCCGCTTCGCCAGTAACGACGATCCCGCAATTATCGCCTTCTGCGAACAGCTCGGTGGCTGGGACTTCCGCTACGACCTGACCGCGACGGCTCCCATCTTCTTCGAGCTGTTCCTCCAGCACTGGAAGCGCCGGGTGGTCGCCGAGCGTTTCCCGGAGCGCCTGCTCTCGCTGGTCACGGACCCCGGCAGCGTCACGACCCGCCTGATCGAAGCGGACGACCTGCCCTGGTTCAGGTCGGACGAAGCGGCGGCGCTCCTGGAGTGCGCCCGGCAGGCGGTCGCCACCGTGCACGCCCGGTTTGGAGCGGACCCGTCCGGCTGGGTCTGGGGAGCGTTGCATCGCATAGTTTTTCGCCATCCGCTCTCTACG
>JAICXR010000204.1 GCA_025980355.1 Chloroflexota bacterium
CGCCTCCGCCAGCGGCGTGGAGCGCTTGGTGGGCATAGTTCCCCTCCCCCGGTTGGCATGGCACCGTACCAGCGCTATTGCCGGGAAGGCAATACCGGCAGGACATCAGGACATGCGGAGCACACGGTATACTATCTATCACGGGTATTGACCTGACGCTTGCCGACATCGACGACCCGAGCCTCCCGTGCTCCCGCACGGCCGCCCACGGCCCGCCAGCTCCGGTGAGCGGAGTGGTCCCCCACTTCGGTGGGGATGCGGGAAGGATGGAACGGCATGATCACGGCGATGGCAGACACGGCTGAGCAACTGGCGCGGCGCGCATTGGCCGGCGAGATGAGCGCCGCGCAGGCCCTACTAGCCCAGATCAAGCGGGACCACGATGCGCACCGGGACACGACGCTGGCGGCCATCGCGCGCCTGGACGAGCCGGCCCTCTGGCGCGACCTTCTCGATTACCTGGCGATGAATACCTGGCGCGGTCACCACCTGCCGGCCGCCGCCGGCGGCGTGACGCAGGATCTCCACCGGCTCTTCGTGCAGCCCTTCGGCCAGTCCAGAGAGCGGCGACGTGCTGCCGTCCGCGAGGTCCTATTGCAGCCGCCGCCGCAGCGCCGGGCGTTGGCGGCGACGCTCGCCGCGGAGCTGCACGATCGGGAGGCCGTGCCGGCGGCCGTGACGCTATTGAGCGACCACCACGCCGAAGTGCGGATCGCGGCGGCGCGGATCATCCAGGCGGTGCCGGATGCCTCCGCCGTCGACGCCCTGCTGCAGAATATGGAAGAGCGGGACTACGGGGTGCGCTCGGCGGCCGTGGCGGCGATGCGCGCCATCGGCCGTCCGGCGTTGCTGGCGCTGTTGCACCGGCTCATCGAGCGTCCCTGCGGGAGCGACTTCAAGATCGCCGTCGGCCATGCCCTGCACTGGCTGGCCGTCGGCGTCGAGCCGGCGGCCGTGGCGGCATTGGCCGAGGCGCTGCGCAGCCCGGCCGCCGGCGTCTCGGTACCCGTCGCTGCCGACCGCATCCTACGCTGGTTGCGCGACCATCCCGACCCATCCGTGCTCGGTTAGGCCGGGGGCGGTCAGGCGGACGAGGCCGCGGTATACTGCGTTCAGGGGTAATCATGGCGCTGAGTGTCGGGTTCATCTCGCGTCAGCGGGTCAGCCGGCTGCGCGACCGGCTGTTGAATCTTCGGCTCTTTCGCAAGATCCTGATCGCCAATACCGCCCTGGTGGCGCTGGGGACGGTGCTGGGCTACTGGCTCACCGGCCATTTGGCGGAGCGTTCCGACGCGGGGTGGACTATCCTGGTCGGGGTGAGCAGCGTCGGCGTCTCGCTGCTGCTGAATTCCGTGATCTTACGGGCGGCGCTGTCGGCGATCGAGCCCCTGCGCGAAACCGTGGAACAGGTCCGGCAGGGCAACCCGGCGGCGCGAGCCTCCCGGCCGCTCTTCGGCGACCCCGATTTGCGGCGGCTTGGCGACACGCTCAACGCGCTGCTGGACACGGTCCAACTGCAACAACAGCAACTGGAAACGCAACTGCGCCGCGTCCAGGCGCTCTCCGGGGCCGTGATTCGGGCGCAGGAGCAGGAGCGGCAGCGGATCGCGAGAGAGTTGCACGACGAAGCCAGCCAGGCGCTCACCGCCATCATCGTCGGCCATCGGGTGATCGAGCAGTTGACCGACGTCGAGACGATCAAGCGCAAGTCCGGCGAGCTGCGGGACCTTACCGCCGATACCCTGGACGCGCTCCACCGCCTGATCATCGAGTTGCGGCCGAGCCTGTTGGAAGAACGGGGGCTGCTGCCGGCCTTGCGTTGGTATGCGGGCGAGTACGGCGAACGCTTCGGCGTCAAGCCGGAATTGTTGACCGCCGGTTTCGAGGAACGGCTGCCGCGGGAGATCGAGACGGCGCTCTTCCGGATCGTCCAGGAGGCGCTGACGAACGTGGCCCGCCACGCGCAGGCGCAACACGTCTGCATCCGGCTGCTGCGCCGGCCGGGCCAGATCGAGGCGTCGATCGATGATGATGGGTGCGGCTTCATCGTCGACCGGAACGGCGCCGGGGCGGCGCCGCCACCCGGCCTCGGGCTGCTCGGCATGCAGGAGCGGGCGGCGCTCGTCGGTGGTCGTTGCGAGGTTCGTTCCGCCCCCGGCCGTGGCACACGGATTGTCGTGAGCATTCCCGAGTGAGCAGCTCGTCGTGGCGCTAAAGGAGAGTAGAGACGCGATGGCGAAGATTCGCATCCTGTTGGTCGACGATCATGCCGTCTTGCGGGCCGGCCTCCGCGCCCTCTTCAACCTGCAGCCGGACATGGAAGTGGTCGGCGAGGCCGGCGAAGGCGAGACGGCGATCCGCCTGGCGCGGGAGCTCGCGCCGGCCGTCGTGCTCATGGACCTCTCGCTGCCGGGCGTCGGTGGGATTGAGGCCACACGGCGCATCATGCAGCACGCGGCAAGCGGCCATCTGCCGACCAGGGTGTTGGCGTTGACCATGTACGACAACCCGCACTACCTCTTCGAGGCCCTGCAGAGCGGCGCTGCCGGCTACGTGCCGAAGCGGGCAGCCGATTCCGACCTCCTGACGGCGATCCGGGCCGTCGCCGCCGGGCAGTCCTTCCTCTACCCGAGCGCAGCCAAGGCCCTGATCACGGAGTTTTTGGAGCACGGACGCGAGCGCCACGACAGCTACGATCTCCTGACGGCGCGGGAAAAGGAAGTGCTGCGCCTGATCGCCGAAGGGTACACCAACCGCCAGATCGCCGATCTCCTCGTCGTCAGCCCCAATACGGTGGAGGTGCACCGCAGTCGCATCCGCGAGAAGCTCAACGTCCACGACCGCACCGAGATCCTGAAGTACGCGCTCAGCCGGGGCTTGGTGGAGGCGGAGCCGGCGACCGGCCCCGCCTCCTGACCGTCCGCCTATCCCAGTTGGGCCAGGAGCGTGCGGACGTGGGCGGCACTGCGGCGGACCGCCTCGGTCGGATCGGCCCTGCCTTCGTATTCGATGGAGAGCGATCCGGCATAGTGCTGGTCGTTCAGGATACGGAACACCTGGGCCAAGTCGATCGTACCGTTCCCCAGGGCGACGCTTTCCCGCCGAGCGCTGGCGTCGGCCGGCGCGGGGCCGAGGTCCTTCAAATGGACGTGCGCGACCCAGGGTGCCAGCGCGCGGGTGGCGGCCACCGGGTCATCACCGACGCCGACGAAGTTGCCGACATCCAGCAGCAAGCGCAGGGCCGGCGAGTTAACAGCGTCCAGCACCTGGCGTACTTCGGCCGCCGTGCCGGGCAGGCCGCCGTGGTTCTCGATGGCGAGGACGACGCCCTTCGTTTGCGCGTAGATGGCGGCGGTGCCCAGCCCTTCGATGGCCAGGTCCAGCGCCTCGGCCACGGACGCGACGGCGGTGCCGGGCTTGGGTCGGTTCCCGCCGAAGACGCGCATCACCGGCGCGCCAAGCGCCGCCGCGGTGTCGACGCCGTCTTTGACCGCCTGGATCTGGGCCGCGCGCGCCTCCGCTTCGGCCTGGACGAAGTTATTGCCGACGGCGTAGGCGGCGAGGGTCAGGCGATTGCGCCGCAGCCATTCCGGTACCCGGGCCATCTCCGCCGCTTGGTCGGTCCAGTAGTAGGAAAGGAGATCGACGCTGTCGAGGCCGATGCCGCCGCAGTAGTCGAGGAACCCTTCGATGGCGATCTGACCGGCGCGTGCCGGCCGGTTGAAGCTGTACATGGTGCAGCCGAGTTTCACAGGTCATCTCCTTATGCCGTCAACACGCCGATGGTAGCACCTGGAACGTCAGCACGGGCGATGGCACCAGGACGTGGCCGGCCAGGCGACCTTGACACGCCCGTCAGGGGAACTGTATAGTTGCCGTCATGTACAGGCGTGTCAATGCAGCAGGTGTACGCCGCTGGTGCGGCGCCTGGTGCCGCGCTACGCGAGGGGATGGGTATCCATGGTTGCCGCAGCGATAAGCCTGGTGGTGGCAGCATTCCTGGCCTCGGCGGTGGAGATGGTGGAGGCGCTCACCATTGTCCTCGCTGTTGGCGTGACCCGCGGCTGGAAGTCGGCCAACGTCGGCGTGGTGGCGGCGCTGGTGGCGCTGGCCGTCGTCATCGCGGTCCTCGGACCGAGAATTAGCCAGATTCCCATCGACGGCTTGCGGGTGTTCGTCGGCGGCGTGCTGCTGATCTTCGGCCTGCAGTGGCTCCGGAAGGCGATCCTGCGGGCGAGCGGCTACAAGGCCCTGCACGACGAGGATGCCATCTTTCAGAAGCAGTTGGCGGCGTCGAAGGCGGCGGGCACGCGAGTCCGGGCCGGTATGGACTGGTACGCCTTCACGCTGTGCTTCAAGGGCGTCTTCCTGGAAGGCACAGAAGTCGCCTTCATCGTCCTCACCTTCGGCGCGACGGCGGCCTACGGTACCGGCGCCAACGGGTCCGGCTTACCCGGCATTCAGTTGGCGGCGGCCGGGGCGGCGGCGGCCGTCATCCTGGTCGGCATTGCCGGGGTCGTGGTCCATCAGCCGTTGAGCAAGGTGCCCGAGAACTGGCTGAAATACGCCGTCGGCATCCTCCTGACGACGTTCGGGACGTTCTGGAGCACGCAGGGGGCGATCGGCATCGCCACGAAGGCGAACGGCGCCGGCGTGGAATGGCCGCTGCAGGATGGGGCGCTCCTGGTTCTGCTGGTGGTCTATCTGCTGTGCTCTTTCGGCCTGGTGGCGTACCTGCGGCGCCAGAATCGCCGCGCTCCTATGCCGGCGGCCGTGGCAGCCCATTAGCAGCGGCAGAAAAGGGGAGGGTGCCGTGCGTTACATTGTCGCGTTTTTCGCCTTCTGGTACGACTTCATTATCGGCGATGACTGGACGGTGGCCGCTGGCGTGGTGGTCGCCCTCATCGTCACCGGCCTTTTGGTCCTTGCCGGGTTCACCGTCTGGTGGCTGATGCCGCTGGTGGTCCTGGTGCTCCTCGGCGCGTCGGTGCAGCGCGTGGCGCGTGCCACCGGGGCCCAGTGACGGGCAAGCCGATGGTGTCGATGGCCGGGGCGCAGCAGTCGCCCGTCGCGTGACGGCGACAGCTGCGGCGGCCGGTCCCAGCCAGGGCTGGCTGCTGCTCGTCTACCGTGTGCCGTCGGAACCGTCGAACAACCGGGTGTCGGTCTGGCGGGAGCTGAAACGCCTCGGCGTGCTCTATCTCCAGCAATGCGTCTGCATCGTCCCGGCCTTCGACGAGTGCGAGCGAGGCGTCCAGGCGGTGACTGCCCGGATCGAGGCGCTGCACGGCACCTACAACCTCTTCCGGCTTCGCGACGTGGCGGGGGCGGAACTGGAACGCCTCCTCGCCGGTTTCCGGCAACTATCGGCCAAGGAATACGCCGAAATCATCGAGGAGTGCCAGACCAAGTTTGCGAAGGAGATCGAGTTCGAGCGTTTCCGCCAGAACTTCACCTATGAGGAAGCGGAAGAGATCCGCGAGGACCTGGAGAAGATCCGTCGCTGGTTTACGCGCGTGGCGGAACGCGACTGGTTTGCCGCCGGCATGCGCGACCAGGTCGAGGCGGAATTGCAACAGTGCGAGCGCCTCTTGGAAGAGTTCGAACACGAGGTCTACCGCCGCACGGGGGATGACCAGCCCGCCTAACGTCCCAGCCGCCGGATCGCCTGCCGCGGCTCCCGGGACTACCGTCCCGTTTGGCCCGTGTAGCCTGCCGATCGTGGTATAATCGTGGCGACGCTGGGTTATCAGCGACACCCGGCTCGTCGAGATTTGCGCCCTTATTCTGGGGCCCGCCGGCTGGACGCCGTCCAGTCGGTTTTGATTTTGTCGAGGGATTGCAATGGTAGAACATCGCACGACTGATCGATTCCTTACGCCGGATGGTCTCAAGAATCTGAAAGAAGAACTTGAGCACCTGAAAACAGCTCGGCGCGCGGAAGTGGCCGAGATGATCCGCGAGGCGCGGGAGGGCGGCGATATCTCCGAGAGCGCAGCCTATGAGGATGCGAAGCAGCAGCAAGCCTTCGTCGAAGGGCAGATCTCCGAGCTGGAGCGCCTGCTGAAAGACGCCATTGTCATCGAGAATCGCCACAACGGAACCGTGAACCTGGGGTCGCGGGTGACGATTGAGATGGCCGGCGGCCGGCGCGCCGACTACGTGATCGTCGGTTCCCACGAAGCCTCACCGCGCGAGGGACGCATCTCCAACGAAAGTCCCGTCGGCAAGGCGCTCTTGCATCGGGCCATCGGCGACACCGTGCCGGTGGAGACGCCGAGCGGCAAGGTGAACTACCGGATCATTAACGTCGATTGAGGCTCAAGTTACCCGGCGACGTAATTAGCGGGCAAAAAATGCAAAGTACGCCAGCGCGGACATGGTCCCAACCCACCAACGCCGGTTTCGCAAACGGATGCCCCCGACGTCAGTAGCCGGGTA
>JAICXR010000401.1 GCA_025980355.1 Chloroflexota bacterium
AGAGGTAGACGTCGAGACCGTAGGCGGCGGCGCGCCGCACCAGCGCCCGGAAGTCCTGATAGCGGCCGCCCGCCTGGCCGCCGTGGTGGTGCTCGTCGGGCGTGCGGTCGACGCCTTCTGCGAACACCAGGATGGCGTCAATCCCGGCGTGCGCCATGGCGTTGAGGTGCGGGTCGGGGAACTGGTCGAGGCCCCAGCCGGAGTGGACCATGCGCGGGGAGAAGAGCGGCGCGCGCGCCACGTCTCCCAGGGGCAGGATCGGCGCCTCGCGGAGGTTCATCAAGTCTTCCAGGTAATAGCTGCCCTGCCCGGCCCCCCGCTCGTCGTACCCGCACACCACGATCGACTCCGGCGTTATTCGAACCCGGTACCCGCGCGGCGTCGCTAAGTCAGCACCGACTTCAGGCAATTCGTCCTTGGTGGCGAGAACGATCACCTTCCCACCGTCCCGCGCCGCCTGGCCAACGTCGCTTGCCCGGCGTAGGGGCACGGACTCTCCCATGCTGACCAGCAGGTAGTCCTCCAGGTCGCGCGCCACGTTGTACAGGAGCGGCCCGGCTCGCTCGCCGATCACGAGGCTCCAGCGCGCATCGATCGCCACGTCCTGCTCACCCGGACGCACGGCCGGGTCCCGCCGGTCCAGCTGATGGACCGTTTCCAGGCGCCGCCGGAACTCGTACGCTCGTTCTGTCACTGTTCGTCCTTATCCGCCCGCCCCCGCCGCGGAAGGCGGAGAGACGGCCCTTGACATACCATATCCGCGCCGCTAGTATACACGCAGGGATGTATACATCAACGTACTCAGATCTGAATTCAGGTGGGCGCGGCCCACTGGCAACGGAGCGGTGATGAACGGCGAGACGTTGTCCGTGGCGGAGCGATCCGTTCCGGCCGCGCAAGCGGGCGACCTTGCGAGCACGGCCTACCGGCGGATTCGGGACGCCATCCTGCGCATGGAGTTCCAGCCCGGTCAGCGCCTCCAGGAGACGGACGTCGCGACCTGGCTCGGCGTCAGTCGCACCCCCGTGCGGGAGGCGTTTCGCCGGCTGCAAGCGGAGGGTTTACTCCAGAGCCTCGCCACGCGGGGCGTCGTCGTCCCGGAGGTCTCCATTGAGGAAATAGATGACGCCTACCGCGTCATCGAGATGCTGGAGGCGCTCGCCAGCCGCCAGGCGGCGGAGCGGCGCACGGAGGACGGCGCTGCGGCGCTCCGCGCGTTGCTCGCGCAGATGCAAGCGGCGGCGACTGCCGCGGAATTGGAGCGTTGGGCCGGGATCGACGTCGATCTACATGCCACCATTCGCTCCATCGCCGCCAACCCCAAGTTGGTCCAGGTGGCCGACCTGGTGTATCCGGTCATCGACCGGGTGCGCCATCTCCACCTCCGGGAAGGCTCCGAACCGGAGCGCTTGGCGGTGGAGACGGCGGCCCACCGACGCTTAGGTGAGGCGATCCTGGCCGGGGATGGCGATCAAGCGGAGGCATTGGTGCGGGAACTGTTCGCCAAGGCCCGGCTTGACAATATCCGCTTGCTCCGCCGCTGGGTGTCGCCGTTACGCCGCAACTTCTGAAAGGAGGCGCCATCGGTCGGTCGGTAACCAATCCTCTTTCGTTCTTGTTCCACGCGGTTGCGCGACCGGCCCTGAGGGCTGGTTCCATGAAGGAGATCGAACATGGCTACGACCTACTCCACCCGACCAACGCCACAACGTCCGTCCCGCATGGCCCGCCGCGACTTCTTAGCCGCCCTGCTGCTTGCCAGCGGCGGCGCCTCCCTCCTGGCGGCCTGCGGCGGGACCGCGGCGGTAACGGCGACGACAGCCGCCTTGTCGGCGTCATCCGTCAGCAGCGGCAGAACCGCCATCGCCAGCGCCCTGGCAACAACGGCCAGCGCATCCAGTTCGGCGCTGGTTCGCACGACGACAATATCCGCCGCCACCGGCGCCGCCCCGAGCGCGTTGAACAGCACCGCTGCGCCCGCGGCCAGTGCGTCTAAGGCTACCGGCGCCCTCGACCTCCTGACTTGGACTGTTACCGAGCAGGATTGGGCAACGACCTTTCTCCAGACGTACACTAAGACGCACCCAGGCACCCCGGTGAATGTCAGCGTCGGGGACGACAATAAGTTCCTGGTGACCGTCGCTGCCGGAAGCCCCCCCGACCTATTCTTCACGGGCCGCAGCGCGCTGGCCGACTGGGGCATTCAGGGCGTGGCACTCCGCCTCGACGATCGCCTTGCCAAGTCCACAGTGATCAGTAAGGACAACTTCATCGCCCACGCTCTGGAAGAAGGTGGCTGGCAAGGCAAGATCTACGGCCTGTACTGGAGCGCCGATGCGCGCATCCTCTACTGGAACAAAGATCTCTTCCAGACGGCGGGCCTCGACCCGGAACAGCCACCCCAGAACTGGGACGACTTCGCCACGGCGATGCAGAAGCTCACGAAGACCGGGAGCGACGGCGCGATCCAGCAACTGGGCTTGAACCCGACCTATGACAGTGTGGCCGGGCATTACTGGGAGGCGTGGTTCTGGGAACTCGGCGGCAGCTATCTCAGCCCGGATGGGACGAAGGTGACGATCGCCGACCAGGACGGGGCGAATGCCTTGGACTGGATGGTGAAGCAAGCGCAGGTGCAGGGCGGCTGGAACAACATCACGTCGTTTTGGAAAGCGGCGACGTCGGACGCCGGCAAAGGTACCTCTCGGCGCGGCTGGGGCTTCGGCTTGCGGAAAGTGGCGATGCTCATCGAGGTTGGCGACGTGATTACGACGCTGCAACAATACTGGCCCGATCTTCACTACGGCCTCGGCGGGATTCCGGCCGCGCCGTCCACTGGTAAGCACGCGAGCGTGCGCGGCGGCTACTTCTGGGTGATCCCCAGCAAGGCGGCGCACGTCGATGACGCCTGGAACTATACGGAATGGGCCTTCTCCCCCGATCAAAGCCTCGGCTACAACAACCATTACAATCGCATCCCCACGACGAACGACGTACTCAACGGTGGAAAGTGGTTGCCTGATAACCCGACGGCCCGCAAAGTCGAGCAAGAGGTCGTGGGCTACAGCCAGCGCATCCCCTGCATCGCCCCCGGCTACGCCGACATCCTCACCGTGAACGGCAATATCCCGACGCCGGTGCTCGAGGGCAAGGAGACGCCCCAGGTCGCTCTACAGAATGCGCAGACGCAAATCCAGGGCATCCTGGACAAGGCGCTCAAGGTCTGACGGCGACCTGCGGCAGGACAACCTGATGGATTACAACCCCAGAAAAGGGAGCGAGGAGGTCGGCACGTATGGACAGGCAGCGCAGCAACCCGGCGACCGCCTGGATGGCGGGACCCCAATACATCTGGCATCTCGACTACTACCTCTCCGGCGATAGCCCGGACGCCTTCGCCGACTATGATCCGGAGCGCCTGGCCGATGAGTTGGGCTCGGCCAAGCCGAACGTCGTCGCCATCTTCGCCCTCAACCAGCACGGCTACGCCTACTACCCGAGCAATGTCGCCCCGCCCCATCCCCGCCTGGGCGGCCGCGACTACACCGGCACACTGCTGGGCGCCCT
>JAICXR010000049.1 GCA_025980355.1 Chloroflexota bacterium
ACACCGAGGTAGACGCTAGCGTTGAAGATGCGGGCGCCGTCCATGTGGATCGGGAGGTGATGACGTCGCGCGACGTCCGCGATGGCGGCGAGATTGTCCAGCTCCATGACGTAGCCCCGGGTCGGCTGCTCGACCCAGATCAGGCCGGTCTTCGGGTGGTGGATGTCCGGCTGGCGGATCGCCGCCTCCACGAGCGCCGGGTCCATTTCGGCGCGCTCTTGCGCCAGGGTATGCATGGAGAGCATGCCAACGCGCGCGGCGCCGGCGGCCTCGGAGACGAAGGTGTGGCTGTGGACGCTGCAGATAACCTCCTGCCCGGGCGTGGTATGGGCGAGGTGGGCGCAGAGGTTGCCCATCGTGCCGGAAGGGACGTACACCGCCGCCGGTTTGCCCATGATGTCCGCCGCGCGGGCTTCCAGCTCGTTGATGCTGGGATCTTCGCCGTACACGTCGTCGCCGACGGCCGCCTGCGCCATCACGGCCCGCATCTCCGGCGAGGGCAAGGTGACGGTATCGCTGCGCAGGTCGATCAGGTTCGCCACTCGTCAATTCCTCCCTATCGCCCCGCCATCCGCCCGCGTAGGCTCGGTGGCATTTTACCGGACAGCGCGCGGTTGGGGGCCAGGCCGCCCCGGAAATCGGGCGCCTTGATGAAGACCAGCGGTCCCATGTCGGTCATGCGCGAGGCGAGCCGGGGCTGGTGGCGGTCCAGCGGCAGGTTGGTGGTGATGACCGTCGGCAGCCGGTGGTTGTAACGATGATTGATGATCTGGAACAGCTTCTCGTCCGCCCAGGGCGAGCTGCCCTGCGCCCCCAGGTCATCCAGGACGAGCAGAGGTGCGGAACGTACCTCCTCGAAGAGCTCGTCGTAGGTGACCGGGCTGTTCGGCGCGAAGGTGGCCCGCAGGTGGTCCAGCAGGTCCGGCACGACCTGGAAGAGGGCCGGCTCGGCGCGGCCGATCCGTTCGTTGGCGATGGCCACCGCCAGGTGGGTCTTGCCGCAGCCGAAATCGCCAAGGAAGACGAGCCAGCCCTGCGGATCGGCGGCGTAGTGGCGGGCGGTACTGACCGCCCGCTTCAAACTGCGGAACGTCTCCTCCCGATCCCAATCCGCGCCGACGGCGCCGGCGTCGTACGGAATGTCGCGGCTCAGGAAGCTGTCGAAGGTCATGTCGCGCAGGTGGTCGCCCAGGCGGCTTATGGCGAAGAGCCGGTCGAGTCGCTGCTGCTTCAATTCCGTCGCCTTGCACGGGCAGAGCACGGGCTGGCCGAATTCGGCGTGACCAATAGGCACATCGCGGCGCAGCCAGCCGACGCCGCCGCAACGGGGGCACACGGGCGTCGCCGCCGCACCGGGCGCGCCTTCAGGACTGGACAAGCCGGCCGTAGCGGCCCTGGGTGTAACGGTCGGCATTGGCAGGCGGCCAAGGACCGCTCCGATTGGTTGCATCGCCCCTCCCTTCCGTCTCCCAGCGCTCCAGGATGCGCTGGATATAGCGCCAGGAGCGCCGGTTGCGCTCGGCGGCCTCCCGGATCGCGCCCCGCAGCCAGCCGGCCGGGGAGTGTTCCTCCGCCGCCCGCAAGGCATCGGCGATCAGCGGCGTCAGCAGACCGATGTTCTGTTCGTAGAGGCTGAAGACGGTCGGGACGTCGGCGTGCAGCGGCGGTTCGCCGCCGGCACCCGCCGCATCGGCCCCGGCAGGTAGCCCATCGGCCGCCGGCAGCGTGGCCACGCGCGCGGTGGCCAGCGCGCGCCGTCCGGCCGGGGAGTTGAGGAAGTACCAGACCTGCGGCGCCCCGGCGTCGTTGACCTGCACGCGCAACAGCACGCGCCGCACGACGGCGCGCTCGAGCGCGTCGCGCAGCAGGTCGGCCGCGGAGCGGCTCTGCCCAGCCCGCATACTCTTGAGCAACCCCGGGTCGTCGTAGAGTTCCTGCTCGACGACGTGGCGTTGGTCGGACTCCCGATTCGTCAGCAGCCAGAAGACGTGCAGCAGGAGCTTCAGCTCGCCCAGGTGGTCAAGTTGCGGCAGCAGCCGGACGAAAAACTCGTCCGGCACCGCCACCAGCCGCGCCTGGGGGGCGGCAAAGCCGGGGAATCCGGCCTGGCGTTCGGGGTCAATCATTGGTTGGTTGATGATACAGTTCCAGGTCCACGAAGCGAGCCGTCTGCTCTAACCAGCGTAAGCTTACCTGCCCCACCGGCCCGTTGCGATGCTTGGCGATAATGATGTCGGCGATGCCGTGACGGTCAGTCGAAGGGTTATAGACCTCGTCGCGGTAGATGAACATGACGATATCCGCGTCTTGCTCGATACTACCGCTCTCTCTGAGGTCCGACAGCATCGGATGGTGGTCCTGGCGCGACTCGACGCCGCGCGACAACTGGGCGAGGGCGACGACCGGCACGTCCAGTTCCCGCGCCAGCCCCTTCAGCGAACGAGAGATCTCCGAGATCTCCTGGACGCGGTTGCCGTCGCCCCGGCCGCGCCCTTGCATGAGCTGCAGGTAGTCGATGATGATCAGGCCGAGCGGCACTTGCGCCGCCAGCCGCCGGGCTTTGGCGCGCACCTCCATCGTCGTGATGCCCGGCGTGTCGTCGATGTAGATCGGCGCTTCCGACAGGGCGCCGGCGGCGGCGATGATGCGGTCCCACTCCTGGTCGTCGATGTAGCCGGTGCGCAGCCGTTGCTGGTCGACCGCCGCTTCGATCGACATAAAACGCTGGACGATCTGCTCGGCGGACATCTCCAGGGCGAACATGCCGACGACGGTGCCGTGCTTCATGGCGCTGGCGTGGGCCAGCGACACGCAGAGCGCTGTGTTGTGGACGAATATATCCTCGGCGATGAAGTTCTCGCCGTCAGGTACGGTGAGGTCGTAGACCTGTTGTTCGCCAATTGGCTCGATAGCCATAATCTCGTCCCAGTACACGTCTGCGCTGCTTATGGCGCGCAGGCGATCATCAGTCAAGATGTCCGCATAACGTTGGAGACGTGAACGGGGAATCCCTCGGCGTATGTGCGCGTTGTACCCGGCGTACTTACCCGTGCCAACGGTTTCACCAGCCCGCCGTGCCACTTCGGCCATTGCCAAACCCTGCCTGACTCGGGCCGCTTGTACTAACGGCCAGATTTCCTTCGGGGCATGGCCAACATTGCTCATGCGGAGCGGGGGGCTCGCCGCAAAGGTTGTAAAGCGTTCAGCTTTGGCGCCGATCCAGCCGATTTCATCTTGGTAGCGTTGCACAGCATCTTGGGACGTGACTTCGACCCGCCACGCTCCATATTTCGTTCGATACTTCTTCGCGATGACGCCGAATCGCAGGAACGCGTGGTGAACGTCCGCCGCCAGTGCTTCTGACGCCACACAAAACTCGATTCGTGGACGCCCACCAAGCGAATAGATCGTCCCGTCGCAACTCATCAGCACGCGCAGAAACTCCGCTAAGCGCGGACGATCCCATCGCCAGACGCAACCGGGGAATATCTTGTCTTTTGACAGTTTCCCCATCAATCCGAGCTCGGTAAGCCATGCGTGCACCGGGTTTCGGGGCATGATGAAGTTCGATGATGGATTCTGACGTCGGTAATCTGCTCTGGATTGCGCAACAACATAGGTGATCCGCTCCTTGCGAAGCGAGCAGGCAGGAAAATGATCCGCGATAATATGGCGGAAGTCTTCGATGATAATGGGATCGGTATTCGTAAACTTCGGACAGGTCGTTGTCAGCCCGCCTTCCGCAATAAAGTATGCGAGGAGCCGTACCAAAGCGAACGGCCAGGAAGCGTCGGTTCCAAAGACCGGTAGGGTAGTGGGGACGGCGATCTTGGTGCCGACACCAAGTTTGTTCAACGGCGTCCAGCCCTGGACGGTGAGGAACGGATGATGCCCCGTCACTTCGACCGACCGGCCGGAGCGCGTCGTCACGCGATAGCACGGTTTGACGCCACTATCGATCCAGTCGGAGATGGGCGTCGAACGAAGGTCCCCTCGCTCGGAGATGCCGTAGACCGAGGGCATCCGCTGCCGCACGCACTCCTCAATGCTCAGTCGCGCACCGGTGGACGGATCGTCGACCAGCATCCGAGCAGAGAGGCACTTCCCCATGCTCGGCCGAGCTCCGATGATGATCAGGTCGGAAGGCTGGAGGCCGCCGGTGAGGCGGTCGAGGTCGGCGAAGCCCGTGGGCACGCCGGCCACCTCGCCGCGGTGCTGGTGCACGTAGTCGATGCGGTCGAGATAGTCGTGGAGCAGGGTGCGCAAGGGGAGGAAGTCGCCGGCCAGGCGGCGCTGGGAGATGGCGAAGAGGATCTGCTCGGCCCGGTCCAGCGTCACCTCGGTGTCTTCGTTGTCCTCGTAGCCGAGCGTGGCGATCTGGCCGGCGGCGGCGATCAGGCGGCGCATCGTCGCGGTGCGCTCGACGATGTGCCCGTAGTGCTCGACGTGGGTGGAGGTCGGCACGAGGTTCACCAGCGTCGTCACATAGGACGGGCCGCCGACCTCGGCCAGGACGCCGCGGCGGTCCAACTCGTCGCAGAGGGTGATCAGGTCCGCCGGCTCGTGCCGCTCGTTCAGGTCGGCGATGGCCGCATAGATGGACCGGTGGGCCTCGCGGTAGAAGTCGTCGGCTTTTAGGAACTCGGCGACCCGGATGTAGGCTTCCGGGTCGATAATCAGGCTGCCGAGCGTCGACTGTTCGGCCTCGATATTGTGCGGCGGCTGGCGGTCCGATGCCAAGCCCCTGCCGTTCCCATCATAGCCTGGGAGAGCAAGAGAGTTCGGCGGCTGCCGGTCCACCGCCATGCGGCTACTCCTCCTGGACGATAACGGTCACCAACGGGCGAAGATCCGAGGCCACACGGACCGGCACCTGATGGGTGCCGAGCGTGCGAATCGGCTCCTCCAACTCGACGTGGCGGCGATCCACGACGATCTTCGCCTGCTCTTCCAGGGCGTCGCCGACATCTTTACTGGAGATCGACCCGAACAGCTTGCCGCCCTCGCCGACGCGCATGGCAAAGGTGACGGTCGCCCCCGTCAGGCGATCAGCCAGCGCTTGGAGCTGCGCTCGGTTTTTATCTTCCCGCTTCTTCTCTTGGGCGCGTTGCTCCTGCAAGCGCTTCAGTTGGGCGTTGGTCGCTTCGACAGCCATCCCGCGCGGCAACAGGAAGTTGCGCGCGTAGCCATCGGCCACCTCCTTCACGTCGCCGATCTTCCCGACCTTGGCGACATCTTGAGTCAGAACGAGTTTCACTTCGGCTCTCCGTTCGCATCTTAGGCGCTCCGGGGCGGCGACCATCGCGCCCCGCCCGATCGTACCGTTGGGACTGCCCCGGGGCAGCAGAGTATACCCGCGCCCCCGCCCTGCTATACTCGAACGTGACCGTCTACCTGGCCGTGTAGCCGTGACCGAGCGCGAGGAACATCTCCGATGCGGTGGAAAATCCGTGGCGACAGCAATTCCGTCATTCACGTCGAGCGACCACTCGTGGTGCCGCTGGTGGTCGTGCTGGGACTGCTCGCCACCTTTGGCGGCGTGAGTATCCTGTTCGTCGTCTTCTATGCCGTGGCGGTGACGGTCCTGCTCAGTTACTGCTGGACGCGCATCATCGCCGGTGGCCTGGAGCTGACCCGCCAACCGTCGGTCGGCCACCTGCAGGTGGGATCCCAACTGGAGGAGCGCTTCACCGCGGTCAACGCCAGCATCCTGCCGATCACCTACCTGGAGATCGATGACCACTCCAACTTCCCCGGCTACCCGGCATCGAAAGTGGAGTCGCTCGGCAGCCGGCAGACCAAGCGCTGGCGGATCGAATGGCAGTGCCGCCGGCGCGGGCGCTACCACCTCGGCCCCCTGACGCTGCGCGTCGGCGATCCTTTCGGCTTCTTCACCGTCCAGCAGGACTATGCCGACACGATTTCGTTCCTGGTCTTCCCACCGATCGTCGACCTGCCCGGCGTCGACCTGCCGCGCGGCGCTGTCGCCGGCTCCACGAGCGGCGGCGCCCGGGCCTTGCAGATTACCAACACCGCCGCCTCGATCCGCGACTACCAGCCGGGGGATAGCTTCAAGCGCATCCACTGGCCGACCACCGCCCGCCGCAACCAGCTCTACGTGAAGGAATACGACCTCGAACGCTCCAGCGACCTCTGGATCATCCTCGATATGGATCGCTCGACGCTGCTGGGCGAAGAGGAGGAGTCCACCGAGGAATACCAGGTGCGGATCGCCGTGGCGCTGGCCAACCGCGTGCTGAAGGAGAACCGCGCGGTGGGCCTGATCGCCTCCAGCGCCGAGCAGATCCTGGTCGCGCCGGACAAAGGCGGCGGTCAACTCAACCGCATCCTGAGCGAGCTGGCCGCCGTGCATGCCGACGGCACAACGCCGCTCGGCAGCGCGCTCGGCCTCGCCGGTCCCATCCTCGGGCGCGGCGCGACGGTCGCCGTGATCACCGCCTCCGGCCAGTTGGACTGGGTGCGCGGCGCGCTGAGTCTGGCCCAGCACGGCCTCACGCCGATCGTCTTCATTGTCGATCCCGCCTCCTTCGGCGGCGCCATGCAGGGGACGACGGTGGCGTCCGAAGTGCTCCGTGCCAACCTGGCCTGCCACCTGGTCAAGCGGGGCCATCGCTTCCGGACGCTGACGCAGGAGCCGCGCGACACCAGCCGCCCGCGCATCGTCGGTCGGGGCTGGCGCCGGGAGGCCGCCGCCAAGGCCTGAGCGTACTGATTAGCGAATGGAATGACGGTGGAGCGCCCCCAATTTGACTTTTTGAAGACCCTCGTCGAGACGCCGAGCCCCTCCGGCTCCGAGCAGCAGGCGGCCGCCGTGTGGCGGAGCTACGTGGGGACGTATGCCGACAGCGTGACGACGGACAACCAGGGGAGCGTCATCGCCGCGATCAACCCGGGCGGCACCCCCCGGGTCATGCTCTCCGGCCACATGGACGAGATCGGCTTCATCGTCCGCTATATCAGCGCCGAAGGGTACCTTTCCTTCGGCACGATCGGCGGCTTCGACCCGCTGACCTTGCCGGGTGAGCGCGTCCAACTGATGGGCAAGCACGGCCTGGTGCGCGGCATCATCGGGCGGAAGGCGCGCCATCTCCAGGCGCCCGACGAGCAGAAGAAGGGCCTGGAGATCGACGACCTCTGGATCGACATCGGCGCAGCCAACCGGGAGGCGGCGCTGGCGCTGGTGGATGTGGGCACCGCCGGTACGCGCGCCCAGGGGCTGGAGACGCTGGCCAATGCCGACCTCGTCGTCTCGCGGGCCCTGGACAACAAGGCGGGCGCCTACGTGGTGGCGCGGGCACTCGAACTGGCGAAAAGCCGCCAGCCGAAGGCGGCCATCTTCGCCGTCGCCACCGTGCAAGAAGAGGTTGGCCTGCGCGGGGCGCGGACCAGCGCCTTCGGTATCGATCCCCAGGTGGGCCTGGCCGTCGACGTCACGCACGCCTCGGACTACCCGACCGCCGACCCCAAGCGCAGCGGTGACATCAAGCTCGGCGCGGGGCCGGTGGTCACCTTCGGCCCGACGATCAGCCCGCGGATCGCCGACCTCCTCCTGGCCGCCGGCCGGGCAAAGGGCATCAGCATCCAGCGCGAAGCCGAAGGGCGCACCACCGGGACCGACGCCGACGCCCTGCAGCAGGTCCGTGGCGGCATCGCCACCGGACTGGTCAGCATCGCCCTCCGCTATATGCACACCGGCGCCGAAATCGGTTCCCTCAACGACATCGAGCGCAGTGCCGAGCTGCTGGCGGAGACGGCCGCCGGGATCGGGCCGGAGACGAACATCATCCCGTGATCGGGCGGCGACTGCGGTCTGCCTCCGCTACCCGGCGACTGAAGTCGCGGCCAACCGATGCAAAACCCGCCTGCGCGGTTTGGGGCCCAGTCCGCGCAGGCGGACTTCGCCGCACGTAGCCCGCGACTTCAGTCGCCCGGTAACGCTCCTCCCCTACCACGCCTCCCGCAACACCCGCCACGTCTCCTCGAGCGACTGCGGGATCAGCCGCGTGTCGCCCACGACGGACATGAAGTTGGTGTCGCCGTTCCAGCGGGGCACGACGTGCATATGGAGGTGGTCGGCGATGCCGGCGCCCGCCACCTCGCCAAGGTTCATGCCGATGTTGTAGCCGGTCGGGTGCATGCTGCGGCCCAAAGCGTCGACGGCGCTGCGGGTCATGTCCATGAGTTCCTGCGCCACCTCGGTGGGGAGCGCCACCAGATCCGCGGTGTGCTCGTAGGGCAGGACCATGACGTGGCCGTTGTTGTAGGGGAATCGGTTGAGGATGACGAAGCAGTGGCGCCCGCGCGCGACCACCTGGAACGCCGCGTCGTCCGTCGCCGCGGCGGCGGCACAGAAGACGCAGCCCGCACTCTTCGGGCCGCCGATATAGGCCATGCGCCAGGGCGTGAACTTCACTTCCATCCGGTGCGGATCAGACGCCGACGGCAACCGGCGCCTCGACCGCCCGGCAGACCTCGGCCAGGATCGTCAGGGCCTGCTCGACCTGCCCTTTGGTGATGATCAGCGGCGGCGCGATCCGCAACACGTTGCCGTGCATACCGATCGGGGCGATCAGGAGCAGGCCCCGGCGGGCGGCCTCCTGCACCACCGCCGCCGCCCGTCCCGCGTCCGGCGCCTTCGTCCCCGGTTCCACCAGTTCGACGCCCAGTACGAGGCCTTGCCCGCGCACGTCGCCGATCCAAGGATGGTGGCGCTGAAGGTCGCGACAGCCGGCGATCAGCAGGTCGCCCATGCGTTCGGCGTTCTCCCAGAGCCGGTCGCGCATGATGATCTCGATATTGACGAGCGCCGTCCGGGCGCAGAAGGGATTGCCGCCGTGGGTGCTCGACATGGTGCCCGGCCCCAGGCTGTCCATGATGCGGGACTCGCCCAGCAGCGCCGACACCGGCAGGCCGCTGGAGATGCCCTTGCCCAGGCAGAGAAGGTTCGGCGTGATGCCGTAGTGCTCGAAGCCGAACAGCTTGCCGGTGCGCCCGAACGACGCTTGCACTTCGTCGATGATCAGCAGGACATCGTTGTCACGGCACCAGCGCTCCAGGGATTGCATCCACGACACCGGGGGAATGATGGAGCCGGCGCCGCCCTGATAGGTCTCGGTGATGACGGCGGCGATGTTGGTCTCCGTCTCGCACTCGATGACCTCTTTGAAATAGTCGAAGCAGGAGAGGCTGCAGGGGCCGCCGTGGCACCAGGTGCAGCGGTATTCGTAGGGGAAGGGCGCGTGGACGATGCCGGGCAGGTAGGGGCCGAAGCCCTTGTTGCCGGCGCCGCTGCGCTTCCCGCCGAGCGATAACGCCCCCATCGTGCGTCCATGGAAGGCCCCGTGGAAGGCGACGATCTCGGAGCGACCGGTGTACTTGCGCGCCACCTTGATCGCCGCCTCCGTGGCCTCCGAACCGGTGGTGAGGATCAGGGCCTTATCCAGATTCGGCGGCGTGATCTCCACGAGCTTCTGGGCCAACAGCGGCCGGTAGGTATTGGGGAAGTCGTAGCAGTTCACCGCCTGGTCTGCTTGCTCGCGCATCACGGCGACGAGTTCCGGGTGGGAGTGGCCGATGTTGGCCACCAACACACCGGACGTCATGTCCAGGAAGGTGTTGCCGTCGACGTCTTCCACCCAGACCCCTTCGGCACGCTGCCAGACCACGGGCGCTTGCTCGCTCATGCTGCGCGGCTCGAAGCGGTGTTCGAGGTCTAGATATGCACGGGCCTTCGGTCCCGGCAGTTCCGTCCGTACACTTGGTTGCATCATTGTTCTCCTAACTCACGGGGATGGTAGCACGCCAGAGCGTACGCACCGAACAGGCGGTGTTCTGTCAGGCGACATGGCGTCCGACGCAGGCCGCTGCCGCGGCGATCTATGCCCGGCCGCCGGTGTTGGCTGGCGGCGTCCGGGCGCGGTGAGGCCAGCGTCTTGCTTGCAGTTCGCCGTGCTGCCCGGTACCCTAGGCTCGGACCGGATACGGATCGGCACAGTTGCTAACGCAGAGAAGGAGAAGAAATTGCTCAAAAGCATCGTCAAGGTTGGCCTCATCGGTTGCGGTTCGTTTGTCGCCCTGATGGTGCTGCTCGTCGCCGGATTGCTCGCCTGGGACTATATCGACCAGAAGATGGCGGAACGCGAAGAGAAGAAGGCGGCAAGCGGCGGTGGCCAGCCTTCGGCGACGGGTGCTACCTCGGCCTAGTACGGGTACGCTCCCGGCAGAAAGGAGGCGGCATGGCCGGGGACACGCTCCGCAATGTGATTCGGGTGGAGGAAGGCATCGACTTCCGCGGCAACGGCGGGCTGGTGAAGCGCGTCCTCTACCCGGAGACCTGCGGCTGCCAGAATGCCACGATGGCGGTCGTCTACCAGAATCCGGGTGAGGAGGTGCGGCTCCACCAGCATCCGGAGGAGGAGTTGTACTACGTGGTCGGCGGCAAGGGGCGCATGACGCTGGGCGAAGAGGAGTTCGCGCTGGAACCCGGCATGGCGGTCTATATCCCCAGCGACGTGCCGCACGGCCAGACTTGCACCGGCCACGAAACGCTGAACATCGTCTGCGTCATCGCCCCGCCGTTCGCCCGGCGCACCGGCGCAGCAGCAGGGGCTGGTCGCGACCGCCGACCTTGACGTAGCAGCCCTCAATACGGGATAGTTTGATATCGACTGCACGCGCCGGGCGTGTAGCCCTGCCCGCGGGGCGGGTCGCTCTGGTCCGCGACCGTGGCTGCCGGAGGTTGGATGGCATTACTCGCACTGGAAGACGGCACCGTGTGGGAAGGTGACGGCTTCGGTGCCCGCACCGAGCGCGTCGGTGAAGTCGTTTTCAACACCGCCCTTTCCGGCTATCAGGAAGTCCTCACCGATCCCTCCTATCGCGGCCAGATGGTGGTCATGACCGCGCCCCAGATCGGCAACACCGGCATCAACCTCGAGGATGTCGAGTCGAGCCGGCCGGAGGTGGAAGCCTTCATCATCCGCGAGCTGAGTCCCGTCGTCTCGAACTGGCGCAGCAACCAATCGCTCGCCGACTACCTCGCCCAAGGGGGCGTTCCCGGCATCTCCGGCATCAGCACCCGGGTGTTGACCCTCCACTTACGGACCTATGGCGCGCTGCGCGGCGCCATCTCCACCCTCCCGGACGCCGATGGGCGGGCGCTCGTCGCCGCCGCTCGGGCCTGGCCGGGGCTGGCCGGGCGCGACCTCGCGCGGGATGTCTCCTGCGCGGCGCCCTATGCCTGGAGCGACGGCGGCGATGGGCAGTGGGGACTAACCGGACATGCGTCGGACGGGCAAGGGTCGGGGACGCGCCCCCGGGTGGTCCTTTTCGACTACGGCGCGAAACGCAACATCATGCGCCGCTTGACGGCGCTCGGCTGTGAGGTGCTGGTCGTGCCCGCCACGACCAGCCTCGAAGCGGCGGAGGCCCTGCGGCCCGCCGGTTGGGTGCTCTCCAACGGCCCGGGCGACCCGGAAGGGCTGCCCTACGCCGTCCAAACGGCCGGGCGGTTGCTGGAGCGCGGCGCGCCGACCCTGGGCATCTGCCTCGGCCACCAACTGATCGGGCTGGCTTTGGGCGGGCGGACGTTCAAGCTGAAGTTCGGCCATCACGGATCCAACCAACCGGTGAAGGAACTGCTCGGCGGCAAGGTGCGCATCACGTCGCAGAACCACAACTACGCGGTCGACCCCGATAGCTTGCCGGCGAGCGCGGAGGTGACGGAACGCAACCTCAATGATGGGACGGTGGAAGGGCTGCGCCTGCGCGACCGTCCCCTCTGGTCGGTGCAGTATCATCCGGAGGCATCGCCGGGGCCGCACGACGCCGACGACGTGCTTGCCCAGTTTGCGCGTCACTTGCACGAGCACGTCGCGTAATGTCCCGGCGACACGCCACCAGGAGCGAGGTGCCCAATGCCACGCCGTGACGATGTGCGCTCCGTGCTCGTCCTTGGCTCCGGGCCGATCGTCATCGGCCAGGCGGCCGAGTTCGACTATTCCGGCACCCAGGCCGTCAAGGCGCTGAAGCGCGAGGGGCTGCGCGTCGTGCTCGTCAATTCCAACCCGGCGACGATCATGACCGACCCTGAGCTGGCCGACGCCACCTACGTCGAACCGCTCACCGTGCCCGTGCTGGAACAGATCATCGCCCGGGAGCGGCCCGACGCCGTCTTGCCGACGGTCGGCGGCCAGACGGCGCTCAACCTCACTGTCGACCTGGCCGCGGCGGGCGTGTTGGAACGCTACGGCGTCAAGATCCTCGGCGCGTCGATCTCCGCCATCCAGATCGCCGAGGATCGCATCCAGTTCAAGGACGCCATGGCCGAGGCGGGCATGGAGATGCCCCGCGGCGGCGAAGTGCATTCCCTGGCCGAGGCAGAGGCGCTGGCGGCGGAGCTGGGCTATCCCCTGCTCTGCCGCCCCTCCTTCACCCTGGGCGGTACCGGCGGCGGCATCGCCTTCTCCCCGGCCGACCTGCGGGCGGTGGTGGAACACGGCCTGCGCGAGAGCCCGATCCACCAGGTTCTGGTCGAAGAATCGGTGCTTGGCTGGAAAGAGTTCGAGCTGGAAGTCATGGCCGATGGCGCCGGGGGCTTCGTGGTTGTCTGCTCCATCGAGAACTTCGATCCCATGGGCGTGCATACCGGGGATTCCATCACGGTGGCGCCGGCGCAGACCCTGACCGATA
>JAICXR010000188.1 GCA_025980355.1 Chloroflexota bacterium
GATAGCTGGCTCAATGAGGGCATGTCCATCCTGGCCGAGCATCTGAACGGCTACCCGGTCGGCGCCGTCGTGCCGCTGTTCCTCAGCTCCCCGGACACCCAGCTCGACGCCTGGGCGGCCGATCCACAGGCGGCCGTCCCCCATTACGGCGCCGCCGACCTCTTCCTCGAATACTTCACGGAGCACTATGGCGGTCCGCAGATCATCAAGGAGCTGCTCGCCAGCAAAGCGACCGACCTGCAAATGTTCAGCAACTACCTGCGCCGCCACGACCCCGGCACGACGTTCGACGATGTGTTCGCCGATTGGGTCGTCGCCGACGAGCTGAACAACCCGACCATCGCCGGGGGACGGTATGCTTTCACGAATCGGACCCTGCACGCCACGCTCAGTACGCCCCCGTTGGCCATCGGCGCGCCCCGCCACGACACCGTCCATCCTTACGCCACCAACTACTACGAGGTACCCGCCGTCGCCGCGACGGGCACGCTCCGGTTTCAGGGAGCGACGAGCGTCCCCTTGATGCAGCAGCCGGCACCGGCCGGTACCGAGTGGTGGGGCAACCGCGCCGACACCATGGACACCACGCTCACCCGCGCCGTCGACCTGCGCGACGTGGCGGCAGCGGAACTCGACTTTTCCTTGTGGATGGACATCGAAAAGAGCTACGACTACCTCTACGTCGAAGCGTCGCTGGACGGCGGCGCGAGTTGGACCACGCTGCCCGGCACGCACAGCTCCGCCGACGACCCGAACGGCCAGAACTACGGCAACGGCTACACCGGCAAGAGCGCCGAAGGCTCCGCGACGCCGGGCTGGTGGCAGGAGCAGGTCGACCTCAGCCCCTATGCCGGCGAACAGCTCCTGCTGCGCTTTGAATACGTCACCGACGAAGCCTATAGTGGCCCCGGTGGCGGCCTGACCAACATCCGCATCCCGGCCATCGGCTACGACGACGCCGCCGACGGGCACGGCGGCTGGACCTCCTCCGGCTGGCTGCTGACCGACAACACGGTGCCGGTACGGTTCATCGTCCAGGTCATCGCCAACGGCAGTCCGCCCGCGGTCTACCGCATGCCCCTCGATGCCGATAATCGGGGTAGCCTGGCGCTCGCCCCGCTCGCCCGCGCCGGGCAGAGCGTAGACGTCGTCGTCAGCGCGATTGCGCCGAAGACGAGCGAGGCCGGGGCCTACACGCTGCAGATCGGCCAGTGATCCTCGCCTTCCTCGCCCTCGCCGCTGTGCTTTCGCTCCTGCTCTGTTGGGCGGTCAACCGGTTGGCACGTCGGCGGGGCTGGCTGGACCAGCCCAGTCCCCGCCGCATTCATACCGTGCCGGTGCCCCGGCTGGGCGGCGTCGGCATGGCGCTGGCCTTCGTCCCCCTGGCCTGGTGGATCGGCGGACGTTCCCTGGCCCCGAACCTGGTACCGGAGCTGCACTGGGGCCTGGTGGGCGCCGTCCTGCTCACGCTCAGCCAGATTCCCGACGACCTCTTCGGGCTGCCGCCCTGGCAGAAACTGCTGGCCCAGGTCGCGGTCGCCGTGCTGGCGATGGCGGCCGGCTTGCGGATCGACTTCGTGTCGACGCCGTTCAACAACCCGTTCGACCCGAATCCGTTGGCGGTGCCGATCACCTTGCCGCTGGCGCTGGCCATCCCGGCGACGGTGATCTGGTTCGTCGGAATGATCAACGCCGTCAACGCGCTCGATGGGACCGATGGACTGGCGGGCGGCGTGGTGGCGATCGCCGCTGGCGTGCTGGCGCTGCACACCGCGCGCTACATGGGCCAGGAGATCGGCGTCGCCTACCTTCTCGGGCTGCTCAGCGCCGTCTGCGGAGGTTTCCTGGTCTGGAACTGGCCGCCGGCGCGGCTGATCATGGGCGACACCGGCTCCCATTTTCTCGGCTACACCCTGGCGATGCTCTCGATCCTGGGCGGCGCCCGGCTGGCGACGGCCCTCTTGGTGCTGGGCATCCCGATCCTGGACTATGCCTACGTCATCTACACCCGGCTGCGGACCGGCCACGGCGCGATGCACTATGACCTCGGCCACCTGCAACACCGGCTGTTGAGCGCCGGCCTATCACCGGCGGCGATCCTCGGCCTCTTGTATTTCCTGACCGTCCTCGCCGGCATCGCCGCCCTGTTCCTGGAGAAGACGCAGAAGCTCTTCGGTGTCGGCGTGCTGTTCGTACTCGCCTTCGCCGTGATCATCGTGCTGCCCAGGGCGATGCAGAAACGCCGTCGCTCCCCCTAAATTAGGCGCTGCGGGCCGCTTCCGCCAGCGAGGAGAGGCGTAGCAGGATGCCCAGGATGATGAAGTTGATGACCATGGAGCTACCCCCGTAACTCACGAAGGGTAGCGTGATGCCGGTCAGCGGGATCACCTCCAGGTTGCCGGCCACGATCACGAGGCATTGCAAGCCGAGGAGGCAGGCGAGGCCAAGGGCGAGCATCTGCTCGAACGGGCCGGGGCAGCGCAGGGCGATGCGCAGGCCGCGAAAGACGACGATCAGGAACAGCACGAGGATGGCCAGGGCGCCGAGCAGGCCGAGCTCCTCCGCGATGGCGGCGTAGACGAAGTCGGTGTACACCTCGGGGATGTAGCCGGGCATCCCCTGGCCGAGGCCGGCGCCGAAGATCCCGCCGGAACTCACCGCGTAGAGGGCCTGGATGATCTGGTAGCCCTGGTCGCGCGCATAGGCCCAGGGGTCGATCCAGACGTCGACCCGGGCGCGCACGTAGCCGAAGAAATGGTAGGTGAGCACGACGTTGAGCAGGAACAGCGCTAGCCCGCCCACGACATAGGAGGCGCGGCCGGTGCCGGCATAGAGCATCGCCAGGGCGACGCCGAGGAGGAGCAAGGTACCGCCGAGATCGCGCTGCCAGAGCAACGACAGCAGGGAGGCCAGCCACATCACGCCGAGCGGCCCGACGTACTGTAAGGGCGGCAGACGCAGGGGCCCCCAGCGGTGTTCGCCCAAGGTGAGCAGGTCGCGCTTCTCCTCCAGGTAGCCGGCGACGAAGATCACCAGCACCAGCTTCATGACCTCCGTGCTCTGGAATTGCAAGGGGCCGACACCGATCCAGAGCCGGGCACCGTTCACCTGGCGACCGAAGAGCGCCGTGATCACCAGGAGGGCGAAGCCGGCGGCGGCGAAGGTGTATTTGTAGCGGGACAGCCACCAGAGCTCGAAGCGGCTGCCGGCGATGGCCGCCGCCAGGGCGAAGCCGAGGACGACCCAGATGAACTGGGGGAGAAAGGACGACGGGTGCAGCCGTTCCACCACGGCGAGGCTGATCGCCGTCAGGACGGCGGCCGCCGGCAACAGCACCTCGTCGCCCAACGCCCCGTTGAGCGCCAGCCAGAAGTGGGCGACGAGGAAGACGAGGCCGAGGACGACGATCGCCGGCAGCACGCTAGTCGCCGGCTGGTTGCCGACGCCGGCCAGCGTTTCTTCGCCGACGATAAAGATGACGAGTGCCAACATCAGCAGGCGCAACTCGAACGGCCGTCCGCCGATCCGGCTCAAGACGCCATTCATTCAGCCCTTCCCCTGCCGGCTGACGTGCATGGGGCGACCGCTACCCACACGCCGGAGCCGGACAGCGGCAACTCCTCTCTCCCGACCAGCACCCGGCGCGGCGCGCCGGTGCAATGGTAACGCGCAGCCAAGCAGGATGTGCCGGGGCCGCAAGGCCATTTCGCCGGCGCATTTTTGAGCCGCAGGCCGCCGTCGCGGCGCTGCTCAGTTTTCGCTGCCATCGCCCTGCCACAACCGCCGCATCTCCTCCGAGGTGGCCAGCAGCTCCTCCAGGGACCCTTGCGCGGCGACGGCGCCGTCCTGGAGGACGACGATCTGGTCGGCGCGGCGGAGCGCGGCCCGCCGGTGCGACACCGCCAGCACGGTGGCGTCCCGCCGGGCGAAGACGCGCTGCCACATGCTGCGCTCCGTCTCCACGTCCAGGGCGCTGGAGAGGTCGTCGAAGACCAACAACTCGGCGTCCCGCACGAACATGCGCGCCGCCGCGGCCCGCTGGATCTGGCCGCCGGACAGGCGAACGCCTTTCGGCCCCACCAGGGTGTCGAGGCCGTGTTCCATGCCGGCGACGTCTGCGTCCAGCACGGCCAGGCGGAGCGCCTCGGCCACCGTTTCCGCGCGCTCCGGGATGCCCAGCAGGATGTTGTCGCGGAGCGTCTCGCTGAAGAGGCGTGGCGCCTGCGGCGTGTAGGCGCAATGCGGCGGCACGAGAAAGGTCGGCGCGTCGGCGATGAGGCGGCCATTCCACAGCACCTCACCGGCGTCGGCCGGCAACAGGCCCAGCAGGGCACGCAGCAGCGTGGACTTGCCGGCGCCGATGCGCCCCGTGATCACGGTGAAGGAGCCGCGCTCCAGTTGCAGATCGATCCCCGTCACGCCCCTGCCCGATAGCGGGTGACGGTAGGTCAAGCCACGCACGGTCAATCGTTCCAGATGGTCCTCCGATGTCCTGGTCAGCGTCGGGACCTCCGGGAAGGGGCCGCTCGTATAGACCGGGCCGGCCCGAACCAGATCCTCCGGGGTCGCCCCGCGCATCAGCGTCAGCATCCGACCGAAGGAGACGCCATCCTGCCGGTAGCGGGTCAGGAAGTTGCCAAGGACCGTGATGAACTCCGTGATCCAGGCGAGGTAGAACGTGAAGAGGGCAAAGTCACCGACGGTGAAGGTTCCGGCGCGCATCGCCTGACCGGCGAGCAAGAGAATCAGGCCAGTGCCCAGGTTGACCATATTCCACCACAGCGAGCGCAGCATCTGGTCGAAGAGGCGGTCGCGGATCGTCGATGAGAGCCGGGCGGCATTCAACTTCTTGAGGTGGTCGACCACTTTCGCCTCGGCATCGGCCACCTGCACCGCCTGGACGGCGCCAAACACCTCGCCGAGGAAGCCGGTGATGTCGCCGGTGGCCTCCCGACTGGCCTTGCGGTAGCGTTCGATCCGCCGGCCGGCCAGGGTGACGACGCCGACAATGGCCATGATCGGCAGAAAGACGGCGACCGTGATGAGCACATTGATGTGCAGCATAATTAGCAAGGCGACGATGGCAAATACCGCCGTGCCGACAACGTCGTTGAAGTCGATCACCGAACCGGTGATCTCGTCGACGTCGTCGCGGAAACGGCTGATCGCCTCGCCGGATGACGCCGGCAGAGCGGCGGCTCCCGGCAACTGCAATACCCACCCCAGCAGGTTTTTCTGGAGCAAGGCGGCGATCGTCAACATGCACGGCGCATTCGTCAATTGGCAGCCGACGTTAAAGATGATGGACCCGAGGGAAGAAGCAACCAGCAACGCCAGCAAGGTCGCCAGGCCGGCGCCGGCCGGAGCGGAACCGGTGAGGCGGTTGAAGAACTCCCGTACGATCAGCCCGGGCGCCATGTCGATCAGCATCCAGGCGGTGAAGCTAACGAGGTTTACCGCCCACAGGTGAAGGCGGAAGCGCACCAGGTGGTTGAGGAACCAGGCGGTAGAGCGAGTAGACATGGGGACCGCTCCTTCGCTCATGCCAGGACCTCCCGTGTTTCCGCTGCTCCGGCACGGAGCAGGTGCGAAAAGCGCGAACCAGGATCGGCGAGTAAACGCAGGCGCGGGCCGGCCTCCTGGACACGGCCGTCTTCCAAGATCAGGACCTCATCCGCCCGTTCCACGGTGCTGAGACGGTGCGCGATGATGATGCCCGTGCGTCCCAGCAACAACTTGTCCACGGCGCGTTCGATCAGACGTTCGGTGGCAGGGTCGAGGCGGGACGACGCTTCGTCTAGGATGACCACGCCGGGATCGCGTAGGAAGACGCGGGCAAAGGCGAGCAACTGCCCCTCGCCGGCCGAGAGACCGCCGCTGCCGGTCAGTAGCGTGTCCAGCCCGGCGGGGAGGGCTCGGAACCAGGCGCCGAGGCCGAGGTCCTCCAGCACGTCGACGATGCGGTGGTCATCGATGGCCTCGTCGAAGAACGTCAGGTTCTCGCGCACGCTGGCCCGGAAGAGCTGCACGTCCTGCGTCACCAGGCCGACCCGCTCTCGCACCTCCGCGCGCCGCGCCGTCCGCAAGTCGACCCCGCCCAGGGAGACGACGCCGGCGGCCGGGTCGTAGAGCCGGAAGAGCAGGCGGGCGATCGTCGTCTTGCCGCTGCCGGTGCGTCCGAGCAGGCCCAGCACCTTCCCCGGCGCCAGGTGAAAGCTGAGGTCGTGTACCACCAGATCAGCGTCCCCATAGCCGAAGTCGACGTGTGAAAACTCGACCGCCAGGGCGCCGTCTGGGAAGATGCCGCCGTCGCCCTCGATCAGCACACTCTGGACGCGAAGGAGTTCCTGCACGCGCGCCAGGCCGGCGCTCGCTTTCTGGAAGTCCTGGAGCTGGTTAGAGATCACCATGAGCGGCTGGAAGAGCAGTTGGGTGTAGTAGTAGATGAGAAACGCAGCGCCGAAGCTGACGGCGCCGGAGCGGTAGAGCGCGGCGGCCAGCACGAGCGAAAGGGCCACGCCGACCGCGCGCAGGACGCCATTGACCGACCAGCCGATGGCCGAGACCAGGCGCGCCAGGCGGCCGGTGCGTAGCCGTTCCCGCGTGAAGCGGTAGAGGCGCCCCAGGACGTATTCGGCGGCGCCACATGACCGGATATCCTCGGTCCCGCCGAGCCGTTCTTCGATGAAACCGAA
>JAICXR010000183.1 GCA_025980355.1 Chloroflexota bacterium
GTCGAGGTAGTCCCAGGTCTGTTCGGCGATCCAGGCATCCACGTACTCGTCGGCCGGCAGGACGTTGACGATGGCGGTCGCCTGCTCCCGGTATTCCGGCTGCCGGCGCTGGGCGTAGAGCGCCTCGGTGGCGCCCGGATGCCGGCGCTCCAGCCATTCGGCGTAGACCGGCCCCAGTTGGGACGGCCCCAGCGGGGAGCCTTCCGCCACCGTCCAGCGCGCCCCCTTGCCCATAGTGAGGCCCGTCTCGTCCAGGCCCTTGGGCGGCAGCATGTGGATCTTGCCGAACGCCGCCGTGGCGTAGCCGGCCCGCTGGAGCCGCTCCATGACCGTGGTCTCCCAGGGCGGCAGGCCGGGCGTGTCCCCGATCACCTCCTCCATGTGGTCGACGCCGTGCTGGTGCACGTAGCGCCCGGTCTGGATGCAGGCGCGGCTGGGGATGCAGACGGGGTTCTGCACGTAGCCCCGGCGAAACGCCGTGCCCATCGCCGCCAGCCGGTCCAGGTGCGGCGTCTGGACCAGGGGATTCGTGCTGCCCAGGGCGTCGTAGCGCTGCTGGTCGGTGGTGATCAGCAGGATATTCGGCGGGGACGTCGGCATCTGCTCTCCTCGTCGGGACGATCGGTCGGGCGGGGCCCGTACGGCTAGGACTTCGCCTGGCTTTTCAGCATACTATCCAGGGTCGGCGTGATCTTGGCGGCCACGTCGCTGGCCGAGGCCTGGCCGTTCCAGGCCGGGCTGAGCCCGTCGTTGATCACCTTACTCCACTGGTCCCAGCCCGGCACGTACCACCAGGGGCTGAAGCCGTCGGCGGTGACGGTGTCGTAGAAGGCCTCCATGAAACGGCTCGGCTTGCCGTCCGGCGGCAGCGCGTAGTGGCCCATTGCGCGCCGGCCCGGATTCCAGACGCTGTTCTGACCGAGGTACTGCTGCGCCGCGTCGGACACCATGAACGTGGACCAGCTCCACGCTTCGTCGGGGTGTTTGGCGCCGGTGACGATGGCGAAGCCCTGCCCGCCGACGATCTGCTGCCGCTGCGTACCCTTCGGCACCGGCGCCACGTCCCAGTTCTGCACGCCGACGTTCGCCGCGTGCAGGTAGCCGATCAGGCCGAAGCGGAAGAGCTCCATGCCGTACCAGCCCAGCGTGAAGGGGAACTTGCCGTTCGCCGTCTTGGTGAGCGCGGTCAGTGCCGCGCCGTACGGCGTGACGTGATTCTTCACCTTGGCATCGAGCAGCGTCTGCAGCGCCGTCTGGGAAGCCGGCGTGTCGAACGTGGCCTTCGTCAGACCCTGGTCAAAATAGCTGCCGCCCAGGCTGCCATAGGCCGAGTAGATCCAGTGCAGGTCGGTGGGGTAGTTGAAGCCGTATTGCTGTTGCTGGCCCTTCATGGTGGTGAGCTTCGAGGCCATCGACCAGAGATCGTCCCATGTCCAGTCCGACTTCGGTTCGGGGAGGCCGGCGACGGCGAGGAGGTCCTTGTTGTAGAAGATGGCCTCCGTGCCGAGGTCGATCGGCAAGCCGTAGCGCTTGTTGTTGACCTCGTAGTTGCTCCAGCGGGCGGGCAGGAGGTCGGCAAACCAGTCGGTCACGGGCTTGGCCTCTTTGGCGATCCGGTCATCGAGCGGCTGGATCAGGCCCTGGATGGCGGCGACCTTCCCCCACTCCTCGGAGGCGCTGGTGCCGTCCGGCGGCGAGCCGCCCGCCACCAGGGTGATCAGCTTCTGCTCCATCTCCGCGCTCGTGGCGGCGACGCCTTGCCAACTCACGCCGGGGTGCTGCGCCTCCCACATCGCGGCAAGCTGCTTGAAGTGGTCGCGCAGGTTGGGGTCGGGGTCGAAGAAATTCTCGAACTCCATGACTACCTGCGCCTTGCCCGGCGCGGACGCGCTCGCCGTTGCCGTCGCCGCGGCGGTCGCCACGGCCGTGCTCGACGTTGCGCTGGCGGTGGCCGTCGCCGGGGAAGAGGCGGTCGCCGTACTGGACGATATCGACGATGAAGACGCCGTCGCCGAAGCCGGCCCGGTTGCCGTGCTCGTCACATTGCCCGTCGCATTGGTTGAGCCGCCGACCGTGCCGCCGCAGGCCGCGAGCAGGGCCGTGCCGGCCAGGCCCAGCCCGGCCCCGGCCATCCATCGCAACGCGCGCCGCCGCGACCGTCGTTCGCCCATGCGTCCGTCCTTTCCGAGTCGATCCATGTCTGCGCTCTATGCTCGGTGCGGGCACTCGTTCGTGCCGTCAACGAACGCACTGTACGCAACTCCACGGGACGTGTCAAAGCAGGCGCCGCCTTGATGAAAGGTGCCGATTTAGCACGAGGTTTTCGCCGTAGGGGCGGCCCCGGGGGGCCGCCCCTACACGACGCCCGGCCTTCTTGGGCACCTTCCTTAAGAGGTCGAGCAGTCCGTTGCCATACCTCTGATATCCTCTGACATCGTCCGACGCGAGGGCCTCATGTCGCGCTGCACTGGGAGTAGGACTGATCGAGGATGCTCTGGATCTTTTGTTGCGCGTTCGTCAGTTCCGCCTCCGGCGTCTGCTGGCCGGTGAGCACGGGCGCCTGAATGCCCACCTCGACCGGCAGCGTCTGGTCGGCGCCGGGCGCGACGATCACCCACTTGGCGATACCGGCGTCCTGCACGGCGAGCTTGCGCAGCGGGTCGCCCTTGAGGTAGGCGTCGGAGTTGGCCACCGCCGCGACCGACGGTAGGCAGTTCCATTCCTCCGCCCAGCTCACTTGCGGGGCGGGCTGGCAGAGGAACTCCAGAAACTGGAACGCGCCGGCCGCGTGCTTCGCGCCGGTGGGAATAACCAGGCTCCAGCCACCCATGTAGTTGGCGCGCTGCCCGTTGGGCGGCAGCGGGAAATAGCTGGCATTCCACTTGAAGCTCACGTTGGCGACTTGAAAGTCGTGGATGCTGGAGTGCGTACTCCAGGTCATCCCGACCTTCCCGGCGATGAAGGCCTTTTCTGCACCCTTCAGGGAAGAGACGAACTTGGTAATCGGGTCGTAGCCGCCTTCCAGGTCGTAGACCTTCTTGAAGTAGTTGAGGGAGTTCACGGCCATGGCGTTATTCAGGGTCACCTTGGTCTCGTCGGGACCGAGTTCCTCGCCACCCTGCTGCCAGTACGTCACCAACCAGGGGACGCCCCAGTCCTGCGACGGCGACCAGCCGACCTGTTGGACGTTGCCGCCCTGCGTCCGGGTCAGCTTCTGCGCCATGGTGGAGGCGGTATCCCAGTCCAGCGGCGGCTTCGCGGGATCCAGCCCCGCGGCACTGAAGATGTCCTGGTTGTAGTAGAACAAGCCCACGTCGGGGCCGTGCGGAATGGCATACGTCTTGCCTCGGAAGTTGGTGTCGTGGACGAGCCGCGGGAAGAACATGTTCTTCGTGATCACCTTGGACTTGGCGATCATGCTGTCCATCGTCTGGATCACGCCTTTGCAGGCGTTGGCCTGGGTCACGTAGCGGTCCGTGTAGGAGAGGTCGGGCGGCGTGCCGGCGGCCACGGTGGTCAGCAGCTTCTGCATGAAGTCGGCGTAGACCGTGTCGGTGTAGGCGATCGTCGGTCCGCCCTGCTGCTCGAACTGCTGGACGAGCTGTGCCCCGACATGGCCGGTATACGGATAGCCGGAGTTGCTCCAGAAGACCACGGCGTTCGGCGAGGGCGTCGGCGCGGTGGTGGTGGCACTGGCGGTAGGGGCGGCGCTGCTCGCCGTCGCGGTGGTTGCCGCCTGGCTCGTCGCCGTGGACGCGCTGCTCGCCGCGGCGGTGGAGGTGGCGGGGGCGGCGCTGCTGGTGGCGACGGGGCTACTGCTCGCCGCCGTGCTGTTCGTGGAGGCCACGCTCGTCGACGGCGCGGCACTGCTCGCGGCGGAGGTGGTGACCGTGGCGGCGGTACCGCAGGCCGTCAACAGCGCCATGGCGCCGGCCGAGGTGAGCGCGGCGCTAATCACCTTCCGTCGTGACCAGCGGTGGCGAAGCCCTGCTGCAGATCCCGAGCGTCCCATGCGGCGTTCCTCCTTCGTCTAAACATTCCTACACCGTGGCGTCACGTTCACGCCACGGTTCGCGGTCAATTCGGACCGCACTGCTTTTCGCTTCTTGGCAGCACTGATGATGGCGGGGCGGAGTGTGTCGAAGGCTGGCATGTCGTGTCGGTTGGCTCGGCCGGACATGGCGGCAACCTATGGCAGGCGCACGACGTTGCCGCCGCGCACCGACTCGAACGCGGCGTGGACAAGGCGGGTCGCTCGTGTTCCATCACGGGCAGTGGCGCCGATGACCGGCGGGCGGTTGTTCCGCACGCACTCGACGAACTCGGCCAGCTCCTGCACGAAGCCCTCGGGATCCTGGTCCGGGAAGGCCTCCTCCGCCCGCAGTTCGCCGCCATCGGGTCCGTCGAAGCTGGCGCGGTGACAGCGATCATACAGGGTGGCGATGCGCGTCCCGTCGAAGACCTCGTAGAAGAACTTGGAGGTAAAGGACGGCCGACCGGCGTCGCCGTTGAGCAGGGCCGCCACGCAGCCCGGGCGGAAGCGGATCGTGCCGAAGACGTTGTCGATCACCTCGGTGTCGCGATGGGTCAGGGTACCGCCGGCGGCGTAGACGCTCTCCGGCTCGCCGCCGCCCGCGAGATACCAGAGCAAATCGAGGTTGTGGACACCTTGGGAGAGCACGTTGCCGCCCCCGGTGCGCGGGTCCTGGGCCCAGTGGGTGTCGCCCCAGCGCCCGTCCATCATCTGGCCGACCAGGAGCAGGGGCCGGGGGAGGCGGCGGCGAACCTCCTGGATCAGCGGCATGAAGCGCATCTTGAAACCCACCATCAGTTGGACGCCGGCGCGAGCCACCGCCGCCTCGATCCGCTCGCACTCGGCCACTGTCAGCGCCAGCGGCTTCTCCACGAAGACATGCTTGCCCGCCTCCGCCGCGGCGACCGCCAGGTCGGGGTGCGAGTCGTGGTGGGTGCAGATGAGCACGGCATCCACGTCATCGTCGCGCCAGACGCGGGCGACATCGGCGGTGGCATAGCTGTCGGCAAAGCCTGCCGCCAGCTTCTGCGCTGCGGCCTCCTGGGCGTCGGCGAACGCGATGGGGCGCACGCCCTCGACCCGGCGGCAATTCCCGGCGTGCAACGCACCCAGGTTGCCGCACCCGACCACCGCCAGGCGAACTTCGCCGGCCATCGCCTTCTCCCTCCCGTTAGCCGCCGGCCGCCCCGTGGAGATGACGGCGCAAAAAGCGGAATGTTCCCTCGGCCCAGATGCGATGCGGACCGTCGAAGTGCTCGAGCTCGGCGGCGTCCGCCGCGCCCATCCAGGCAAAGGCCGCCTGGACGCGAGCGAACTCGCGGTCCACCCAGGTGGTTGGTGTCACGGTATCGCGCAGGCCGTTTTCCACCATGTAGGGACGTGGCGCGAAGCGGGTGACGAATTCCGCGTGGCCGAGCTCGTTCAGCACATTGAAGGTGAACATGTCGTAGCCCTCGTCCACGGTGGGATAGCTCGTGGGCCGGACGAGCGGCGGCGTGATCTCGGTGCTGGTCAGTTTGTTCTGCCAGTCGTTGAAGTGACCGGCGGTGACGACCGCCGCCAGGCGCGGCTCGCAGGCGGGCAACCAAACGCTGGCGTGACCGCCGTAGGAGAGGCCGTAGAAGGCGATCTGCTCGGCCAGCACCTCCGGTCGGGACTGCAAGAAGTCGACGATGGCGTGCAACTGGGCGACCTCGAAACGATTGGGCGTGACGCCCAGGGCATAGGCGTGCTTCACGAGCGCGTCACGGCCGGCGGTACCGCCCCAGCCCCAATTCATAAAGGGGGCGAAGGTGACATACCCCTTGTCGGACAGCCGCTCGGCGAGACGGTCGTAGATCCACTGCTCTTCCAGGCCGGCAAGGTAATCGGGGCGGCCGCTCAGCCCGTGCTGGCAGATGATCGCCGGGGCGGGGAGGCGGTCCCTGGGCACCAGCAAGTAGCCGGCCGTCTCGACCCCCGGCACGCTCTCCAGCAGCACTTCGTAGACGACGTGCGCCGGGCGCTCGAGGGCCAGCCGCGTGCGCGCTCGGCGATCGCGCGCTTCCGGCAACTCCGGCCCCATGACCCGCCGCACGCTCTCGGCCACGCGCTGCCGGTAGGTGTCGGGGGTCAGCCCCGGCAGGGCGTAGCGCTGCTCCCGCCGCCAGCGCGCCTCCGCCTGTTTCCTCTCCAGGAAGGTCAGCTTGCTCAGCAAGGCTTGCCGGTACCGATCGTCATCGCTTGCAGAGCCGGAACGGTTCTCGCTGCTGAGGGCCGGCGGCGCCTCCGCCTGCCGGTGTGCGGTCGTCAGGTGGGAACTGACGGCGGCCGCCACGCCGTCCGGCGCGGTGCTTCCGCTGCGTGTCACTACGCGCTGCCGCTCCCCGGTCCGAGGGTCCCCCGTCAGCCAAGTCACCGCGCGGCCGAAGGTACTCGATGGCGTCGGCGCCGGCTCGACGAAGAGCAGGTCGCTCTGCTCGGCCATGGCGAGCAACGTCAGGGCGTCGAAGTCGCGATGGAATCCCCAGAGCGTGTTGACGCGGACATCCTCCTCCTGGTGGTCCAGCGCCGCGACCCCGGTATCGAGCACGAGCAGATCGAACAGGTCGGGCTGGAGCGCGGCGGCGATGACGCCGGGGAGCAGGAGACCACCCCGGCCGTCAAGGGCGACCGGTAGGGGCCGACCGGCGGGATCATTGGCGAGATGACGGACCACCGTCCGTAGTTCGCCGGCCTCCAAGCCGGCGCGACTGCCGCCGATCATGAAGGCCATGAGGTGGAGCATCTCGTCGTCGGTAA
>JAICXR010000548.1 GCA_025980355.1 Chloroflexota bacterium
AAAAATCGCCCCGGCGGCGAAGTCGCTGAGCAGGCGTTCCAGCACGATCAGGTTGGGGGCGATGACGAGCTGCGTGTTGCCGAAGCCGAGGTCCGTCTCCAGCGCCCAATGCAGGTGGACCCAGGCGATGAGCAGACTCATCACCTTGGTCTTGCCGGCCCCGGTGGCCAGTTGCAAGCCCAGTTTCGGCCAGGGGTCGCGCTGTGCCGTGCGATGGTGCCCCACCAGCGCCGCGATATCTTCGACCCGCCGCGCCTGCGCCACTTCGTACAGGAAGATCGCCGTCTCGACCGCCCGCCGCTGGTGGGCATACCAGGAAAAGAAGCGCCCATCCGGCAGCAGGTGCGGCTCAGCAAACCAGTGGCGCAGAAGCGCCACCGTCAGCTCCGACGCGCCGGCATAGCCGGATGCCACCCAGGCATCGACGCGCGGCTGGAGCAGGGCGATCAGGCCGTGCTGGGCGCTGGTCGCGCCGGGCAGGGCGATGGTGGAGGGGCGGCGGGGCATTCCTATATCACCACATCCACCACCCGCAACCCGTCGTTGCCGAGGATATCCGTCACCTTCACGGCGATGCGGTGGCCGCCGGGCGCGGTGGCGTAGTCGTGCGTGGCTTCCGTGGGGAACTGGCGGTTGCGCCGGGTGCGGAAGGCCTGCCAGTCGTTCATGAACGGCTCGGATTCCCGCCAGTCCCAGTCCACCGCCCAATAGTCGATCAGCGCCTTCCAATCGGTGATACGTTGCCGCAGCTCGGCCCGGCGCGCGGCGTCCTGGGTGCTGAGGCAGTCGTCGAGGTCGACGGTCAGGCGGGTGAGGGTGATGCTGGCGATCCGCTCGCGGACGCGCAGCCGCACCTCGACGTCGGGCGGGGAGAAGAAGTGGACGGCGGGCCCTTCGCTGAGCGTCGGGTCGCGCCGCTGCTGGCGGCCTGGGGGATGATCTTAGCGTAGACGGCGACGCCGTAGGCGCGTTCGGCGGTCGTACGGTCCCAATCGATCGGGATGTCGGCGGAGAGGATGTCGACGGCGCGGACGTCGGTCCGCCCCGCCTCCTCGGCGATCGCCTCCACTTGCGCCGTGGCGACGGGTGCGTCGAGCGGGCCGATATGGACCCAATGGCTCCCTTTGTGCCCGTGGAGGTGGGCGTAGCCTTCGACGGGTGTGCCGCCATAGATCTCGACCATGGCGTCGCGATAGAGGCGGGCGGCCGGCTGGTCGGCCCAGAGGTCCTTCCACTCCCCGGCGCGGGCATAGAAGCCGATGTTCTCGACGGCGAACGGCGTGGCGTCGGCCTCGATCAGCCGCTTGCGCGTGATGTGGACGGCGAACTTGGAGCAGTCGATGGCGATCCAGCGCCGCGCAGCCGGCTTGCCGTCGGCATCCTTCATCGTCTCAGCAGCGACGGCTGTCGTGCCGGACCCGGCGAAGGCGTCGAGCACGAGGTCGCCCGGGTTGGAGCTGGCGGCGATGATGCGCTGGAGGAGAGCGATGGGCTTCTGGGTGGGGTAGCCGATGTACTCGCCGGAGCGATTATTGAGGGAGATATCGTCCCAGACACTCTGGATCGCAACGCCAGGCATTTCGTCCAGGTAGCGCTTATACTGCGGCACGGCCCCTGGACGTGTTTGAATGATGCGCCCTTCGTTGTAGAGCCGCTCCATAGTTTCTCTGCTGTACCGCCAATATCTGGTCACGCCTAGAAACTCGTACTGCGGATTCCCTTTTGAAGCCCCACCCGGCCCCTGAATGTTGTCGATGCGATAAATTCGTCCGTCCCCGTCTGTCCTGTTGTAATTCTCTCGAACGTAATCGTCACTGTAGGCGCGATAAACGACGTTCAGCGGGCTCCTTTCGCTGGCGGCGTAGAGCAACAGTGTGTCGTGCGACCGTCCGAGATGCCGCGCCCCTTGGGAAAAGTCGCTGTGGGCCGACGCTCTCTTCCATATAATCTCGTTCCGAAAGCACTCGTATCCGAACACCTCGTCCATCAGCACCTTGAGGTAGTGCCCGGCATGCCAGTCGCAGTGGACGTAGATGCTGCCGGTGGGGGCGAGGAGGCGTTTGAGGAGGTCCAGGCGGTCGCGCATCATGGAGAGGTAGCTGTCCAGGCCGTTCTTCCAGGTGTCGCGGTAGGCGAGCTCCTCGATCAGCGTCGGCTCCTTCTCGTCGGCAGCGCCGTTCTCGA
>JAICXR010000269.1 GCA_025980355.1 Chloroflexota bacterium
ACCGCCTCCGGCATCAGGCCCCGCCCCCAGTAGGCGCGGGAGAGGGCGTAGGCGATCTCCGCCCGGCCGTGCCAGGCCATCACGGAGGCGAAGCCGCAGGAGCCGATCACCTTGCCGTCGTCACGATGGACGATCCCCCAGGGGGCGACGAGACCCTGGGCGTAGCGCTGCAGGAGTTCGCGGACAAAGGCCTCGGTGGCGGCGACCGTCGGGTGCGGCGGCCACGTAGTGTAGCGGGCAACGCCCAGGTCCGAGGCATAGGCAAAGATGTCGGGGGCATCGTCGAGCCGGATCTTGCGCAGCACCAGCCGGGGCGTTTCCAAGGACGGCAATTCGCGGAAGATGTCTTCCAACTAGGGCGCCGAGTTCGCCGCCATGGGGGCGACGGCATACCTGCCCTTGCCGCTCCGTTTCGCCTCGCACATTGCTCTATCCGCCTCCCGGAGGACCTTGCCGGGACTGTCCGCGCTCGTTGTCGCGATGGCGATGCCGATACTCACGCCGACGACGAGGTGCTGGCTGGCAAGGAGGAAGGGGGCGCGTAGCACAGCCAGGAGCCGCTCGGCCACGATTGGCGCCAGCTCGGCCCGAGAGTCCGTGTCCAAGAGGATAGCGAACTCGTCCCCGCCGAGGCGGGCGGCCAGATCGCCCGGTCGGAGGCAACTCCGCAGCCGTTCCGCCACTGCTCGCAGCAAACGATCTCCCTCGTCATGACCCAGATTGTCGTTAATCGCTGTAAAGTTATCCAGATCCAAGAATAGCACCGCCACTCCCTGTAGCGGGAAACGGTTCGCATGCAGCACCTTCGCTAGCTGTTCGCCGAACAGTGTTCGGTTGGCCAAACCGGTCATGGGATCGCGGGCGGTCTGGTCCAGAAGCTGCTGCTCCAGCCATTTCCGGTCGCTAATGTCCCGACTGGTGAGGATAATCCCGTCGGTTTGCGGGTCGTGCAACAGGCTGGTCCCGACGGTCTCGACGTGACGCCATGATCCATCTTGATGGCGCAGTCGCCACTCGATTGGCATGCCCGATCCGCCGGCCGTGAGCGCCGCGATGTACCGCCGCGCGCGCAGCACGTCCGCCGGATGAAGCAGCGCGGAGAGGTCCTGGCCGATGAGTTCCGGTTGGCGGTAGCCCAGGATTTGCGTTACCGACGGGGCTTGGTAGCGAATCCTTCCGTCCCGACCGAGGATGGTAATCAAGTCCGACGTGCTGAGGACGACAGAACGGTAGCGGGCTTCGACCGACGAGAGCGCCAAATCTTCCTGGAGCCGGACGTTGGTCAGGACGACGGCAACCTGGGCCGCCAGGATCCCCAGCCCGTCGCGCTGACCGCGCGAGACGAAACGCGGGCCGGTCACTACCAACGTCCCCTCGGGGTCGGATGGGCCGAGCAGCGGGAATTGGATTTCGATCGGCGTCGGGTCCCCGCCGGTCCAGAATGCCTGCGGTGAGAACGGGCGGAGGGTCGCGTCGATCGCCTCGGTGTCTGGCCCCAACGTAGCCGCCACGATCCGCCGATCGCCGTCATCTTGAAGGATCTGCGCCGTGGCGCCCGGAGAGGCAACGAGGGTGAGCGCCGCCTGCAAGGCTGCCTGGTACACCTGCTCGCGCGACCGGCTGACCGCCGAAGGGACGCCGGCCTGCTCCCAACCGCTCAGAGCGGCCATCACCTGTTCCTGTTGTCGGACGAGGGATGCCAGCAGGTACATGACGCTCGCCGTGGCCGCAAGCCCGCCGGCCTGCGTCAGTATCGGCGTCCCCAGGCCCGCCGAGGTCGACAGGGGAGACGCCAACAACGACGCGCCGGCGTAGGCGAGGATCGAGGCGAGGCACGTCAGGGCGACCGCCCGATCGCCGAGGAGTGCCCGTAAGCCGATGCCGCCGTACATCAACGGCAGGGCTCGATTCGGCCCGGCGAGCACTGCCACCAGGATCAGGGCAGCCCCCTCCGCAACCGTCCAGGCGAGGCTGGAACGTTGGCGTTGATAATTGCGGTACCACTGCCAGCAGAGCCACACCTCTCCGGCCAGCGCCAGTTGCCAGTGCTGCCGAGAGCGCGACCCTGCCAGGGTCATCGCGATCACATCGACGGCGAGCAAGAGGCATAGATAAAGCGTGACGAGGCGCGCTCGTTGCAGTGTGTCCGCCGGCAATCGGAAAAACGCTCGACGGTCTTCCGGCCTCGCACCAGTTCTTGGCAGGGCCGGAGCATCTAAGGCGACGACAGTGTTCATGAAGCAATCTCCTTTAGCCTGGGGTATTCGTACACCGCCGCGCCCGCAGTCGCGGCCCTGCCCGGACCTATCAGAACTGTATTGGGCATCGACGTCAATCGTCCTCTTCCGGAATGACGTCGTGGCCGCTGTGCAGGTCGCCGCAATGCAGGCAGCGCCAGAGCGCGGAGTGGGCGGAGCCGTCGAGGTTGTAGCGGCGGGTCCCATCGCATTGGCAGCGGAACTGCCCGTTGTAGGCCGGCCCGGCGGTCGAATCAAGGATGACCGAGCGCCGAATCCTGGCATCATTGACGGCCCAGTCGGCGATGGAGTAGGAAGGACCCGGACCGAACCCGCGCGGCGCCACGGGCAGGGTTCCACGGCGACCCTGGGCAGGAGCCGTCGGCGGAGCGCCGACGATGCCCCAGGGCTTGCCGATCGCCCCCCCGGCGTCCGGTACGGTGTAGGAGCCGATCAGATACCGTCCGGCCAGGACCGGCACGAGCACGACGCACGCGAACACGAGCGCGCCAAGGAGCAACAGGCCTTGCACCGACACGATGTTCATAACGATTTCTCAATCCCATTAGCACGGCTTTCCTATGCAGAGCGTAGGACGATGCCGTTACCGTAGGCATTACCTTCGCCGGCCCGTTGTTTCAATAGGAAACAAGTCCGGGGAACCAGTAGCAATAATGGAACTTAATGTTACTCGACTGTGACGATAAAGCCGGCGTGCGGGACGAGGCGGGGCGCCGTCCGCGCTATTCGACGCGAGCGGGCTCGCGCTCGACCTCTTCCAACCGCCCGCCGCCGGCCTTGAAGACGTGGAAATAGGTGGCCTGGGGGTGATGCACGACGAAGGCGGCCGTCGACTGGTCGGGCCAGAGCTGATTGCCCTCCGTGAGCTTCACGCCGATCAACTGGTCGGCCGGGAGCGCCTTGTACAACTGGCGCTGGTCGTCAAGGTTCGGGCAGGCCGGGTAGCCCCAGGAATAGCGTTTGGCGGCGTTGGCCGGAAGTTGCAGTTCCTGGCGGATGTGCCGGTTGGCGTATTCGGCCAGGGCCTCCGCCACCGTCACAGAGAGGCCGTGCAGCATGAGCTGGTCGTAGTAGTCGCCACGCCGTTCCAGCTCTTCGAAGTACTCCGTGGCGTAGGAGCCGGCCGTGACCACCTGGAAGGCGATGACGTCCATCCGGCCGGATCCGACCGGGGCGAAGTAATCGGAGATGCAGAGATGCTCCTCCGCCTGCTGCCGGGGGAACGACATGCGGGTCAGCGCTCGCCCTTGGTCGTCGGGATGGTAGATGATCAGGTCGTTGCCGTCGGCCTGGACCGGATAGTAGCCATAGGCGATGCGCGGTCGGATGATCCGCTCCCGGATGGTACGTTCTTCCAGTTGCGCCAACAGCGGCTCGAACTCCTCCTTCACCAGGCGGTCGTAGTCGTCGCCCTTCTTCTTGAAGCCGCCCCACTGCAAGCGGAAGAGGACGTTGCGGTCCATCATCGGGAACACGTCGCGCAGGTCGATCGGCGCGAGCTCGCGCCCTCCCCAGAAAGGCGGCGTCGGGATCGGCACGTCCCGCTTGACCTTGGAGCGCACCGTGCCGTTCGACACCACCGGAGCCGGCGTCGGGCGGGACGGCGCCGCCTGGGCGACCTCCCGCGCCTCCTCGACCACATGCGTCACGAAGTCGTGCCGGCGGGCCGGGTCCATCAGCTTGTCCATGATTTCCAGCCCTTCGAAGGCGTCCTTAGCGTAGAAGACGCCCGGGTCGTAGGGCTGGCCGTTCTTGACGAAGAGGATGCGACGGCCGTACTGCCGGTTGATCGCCGCGCCGCCGATGATGACCGGGAAGTTCAGGCCGCGTTTGTTCAGCTCTTCCACGCAGAGCGGCATCTGCTTGGAGGTGGACACTAGCAGGGCGGAGAGGCCGATGGCGTCGGCGTTGACCTCGATCGCTTTGGCGATGATCGTATCGACCGGTACCTGCTTGCCCAGGTCGTAGACCGTGTAGCCGTTGTTGCTGAGGATGGTGTTGACCAGGCTCTTGCCGATGTCGTGGACGTCGCCGAAGACGGTCGCCAGCACGACCCTGCCCTTGGTGTAACCTTCCTGCTTCGCCAGGTATTGCTCCAGGTGGGCGACGGCCTTCTTCATGACCTCCGCCGACTGCAGGACGAAGGGCAGGATCAGTTCGCCGGCGCCGAAGCGGTCACCGACATCCTTCATGGCCGGCAGCAACGTGGAGTTCAGCACGTCGACGGCGGCCTCGTTGCGCCAATTCTCCTTGCCGGCCACCTCCGCCACGGCGGCGACGATGAGGTCGAAGCGTCCCTTGCGATCTTCGATCGCCTGGTCCAGCAGCGCCTCGATCCCGGCCTTCTTGCGATGGAGGATCTGCCAGTGGATCTTCTGGTCGGTCGTCATCCCGGCGGTGGGGTCTTCCGCCTCACTCTGCGCCTTGCCGCCGCTGCCGGTCTGCGTGTCGAAGAAGGCGATGTAGGCCGGCAGCGCCTGGGCGTGGCGATTCAACAGCAGGTCGTCGGCCAGTTGGCGCGTGCCCTCGGGAATTTCGGCATAGGGGCGCAATTCCTTCGGATGCATGATCGCCAGGTCCAGGCCGGCCTCCACGCAATGGTAGAGGAAGACGGCGTTCAGCACCTCGCGCGCCGCCGGCGTCAGGCCGAAGCTGACATTGCTCAGGCCGACGATCGTCAGCGCGCCCGGCAGCTCCCGCTTGATCGCCCGGATGCCTTCGATCGTCTGCCGGGCATAGTCGGCCATTGACGGGTCGCCGGTGGTGACCGGCAGGACGATCGGATCGAAGATCAAGGCTTCCGGTGCCAGCCCGTACTCGCCGACGATGATGTCGTACATCCGGCGGGCGACGGCCAGCTTGTGCTCGGCGGTGCGGGCCATGTCCTTCTCGTCGATCGTCATGGCGACGACCGCCCCCCCCGTCTCGACCACGGCCGGCAGCACGGCGTCGATCTTCTCCCGTCCCCGCTCCATGTTGACGGAGTTGACCACGATGCGGCCGGGGTACTTCTTGAGGGCGGCGACCAGCACGTCCGGCTC
>JAICXR010000392.1 GCA_025980355.1 Chloroflexota bacterium
CGTTGATCGAGCGCGCGCTGGTGGATGAGCCGCCCGCCACGCTGGCTGACGGCGGCTGCATCCGCGCCGGCTTCGCCGAGGAGCTGGATACGCTGCTCTCCGCCTCGCGTGATGGCAAGCAGTGGGTGGCCGAGCTGGAGCGCAAAGAGCGCGAGCGCAGCGGAATCGCGAATCTGCGCGTCGGCTACAACAAGGTCTTCGGCTATTACCTGGAGGTCACGCGGGCGAACGAACGGCGGGTGCCGGAGAACTACATCCGCAAGCAGACCCTGGTCAACGCCGAGCGCTACGTCACCCCCGAGATCAAGGAGCTGGAGGAGCAGATCCTCTCGGCCGAGGAGCGGCAGATCGCCCTGGAGCAGCGCTTCTTCCGCGAGCTGACGTCGAGGATCGCCGCCGAATCGGCCGGGCTGATCGATCTGGCCGAAGCGGTGGGCGCGCTCGACGCCCTGGCCTCTTTCGCGGAGGTGGCGGCCCGCAACCGCTACGTGCGCCCGAAGATGGGGGAGGCGGGCGCGCCGCTGATCCTCCGCGAGGGGCGGCATCCGGTGGTGGAGCAGGCGAGCCGCGACGCCTTCGTGCCCAACGACGCCGAGCTGGACGGCGAGACGGCGCAGATCGTCCTCCTCACCGGCCCCAACATGGGGGGCAAGTCGACCTATCTGCGGCAGGTGGCGCTGATCGTCCTCATGGCCCAGGCCGGGAGCTTCGTGCCGGCCGACGAGGCGGTGATCGGCGTCTGCGACCGCATCTTCACCCGCGTGGGCGCCTCGGACGACCTCGCCCGGGGGGAGTCGACCTTCATGGTGGAGATGATCGAGACGGCAAACATCCTGCACCACGCCAGCACGCGCAGCCTTATCGTCCTCGACGAGATTGGGCGCGGCACCAGCACCTACGACGGCCTGGCCATCGCCCGGGCCGTCGTGGAGCACCTGCACAACGCGCCGGCGCTGGGCTGCCGCACCCTCTTCGCCACCCATTATCACGAGCTGATCGACCTGGCGCGGGTGCTGCCCCGGGTCCGCAACTACAACGTGGCGGTCGACGACGACGGGGAGCGGGTGCTGTTCCTGCACAAGATCGTGCCCGGCGGCGCCGATCGCAGCTACGGCATCCACGTCGCCCGACTGGCCGGCGTCCCGAAGGCCGTCACCCGCCGGGCGGAGGAGCTGCTGGCCGAACTGGAGAAAGGCCGCGCGGCCAGGGCGTCCGGCCGCAACGGTCGCGCCGCCCGCCAACTGCGCGAGCTGCTCCAACCGTCGCTCTTCGGTGAACCGGACGGCCTCAGCCACGATCTCGCCGCCATGGACCTGCTGGCGATGACGCCGATGGAGGCGCTGAATTGCCTGTTCGAGCTGCAGCGCAAGGCCCAGGCGCTCACAGCCCCCCGCTCAGGTCGTTCCGAATGAAGAGATAGAAGTCGGTCGAACCACGCGGGTTCCAGGGCTGGCGGTAGAGGAGCCAGTTCCACCAGTTCAGCGAGGACTGCGCTTGCCAGTCCGGGATCCACCATTCGCGCAGTTTGAGGTGCTCTTCCTGGTAGCCCTTGGCGAGCAGCGCCTCCGCCGTGGCGTTGTCGCTGTCGGCGGCGATCACCACCGGCGGATTGCCATCCGGGCCGGTCGGGACGCCGGCCGAGGCGTTGGGATAGTCGCGCAGGTACCAGACGAACGGCCACCAGTCTTCCGGGTCGACCATCACCCGCATCTGTTGGCCGTCGCCGGAGCGCAGCGCCACGGCGTTGATCTGCTGCATGGCGTCCAGCACGTCGGTCGAGGTTTGGGTGTAGACCAGCATCTCCGCCGGGTCCGCCGGATGGTAATAGGAGAGGGGGACCGTCGCGTGGACCATATAGACGCCGCCGATCGCCACGCCGATCCAGGCCAGCACGCTGCCGGGACCGCGCGCGGCGCGGCAGAGCGCCTGGAAGGCGACCGCGGCCAGGATCACCAGCGGCAGCAGGACGTGTAGGATCAGCCACGGCATCTTTTCGCTGGCCCAGGTGTACATGCCGATGCTCATCGCCGCCCAGAAGACCAGGAAGAGCAGGAAGCCGGAACGGCGGCGCAACGCCAGGACAATGCCGGCGATCGCCAGGCCGACTTCCAGCGGCTCGTAGGGGCCGAGCAGGGAGAAGTAGTACCACCAGGGCTCGCCGCCGCGCGCCACCGGCTGCTGGGCGAGCCAGTACTGGATGCCCTTCACGATCCCATCGCGCAGACCGGGCAACCAACTGAAGGCCGTGGTGAAGAAGAAGGCGAAAATCACGGCGAACACGGCGAGGCCGATCAGGAAGGTGTCCAGGCCGACCGTCCGGCAGGCGGCAATCAGCGGCCGGGCATGCCCGCGCCACTCCCACAGCAACGTGCCGAGCACCCACAGGCCGAAGATGAACATCGTGATGTAGGTGTTCTCCTTGGCCGTGACCGAGAGCGCCAGCAAGGCCAGCGCGCCGATCACCCAGCGCCGTCGGCGGTCGCGCAGGAAGCGCCAGTAGCAGACGACGAGGCCAAGCGTGAAGAAGGCGACATAGATGTCGTTGCGATAGAAGCGGGAAAAGTAGAGGAAGGAGGGCGACAGTACCAGCGCGGCGGAGGCGAAGAGCGCCCCTTGGCGGCCGAGTTCTCGCCGCAGGAAATAGGGCCAGACCACGATCGCCGAGCCGAGCAGCGCGGGTAAGAGCCGCACCGTGAAGTCGCTCACGCCGACTAAGGCGAAAATCGCCGTTGTGACCAGGAACTGGAACGGCCCGTGCATCATCGGGTCGTAGTGGTAGCCCTTGCCCGTGAAGAGGTACCAGGTATAGGTGGCGTGCAGGCTCTCGTCGTGGTGCAGCGGCTTGTCGCCCAGCAGGACCAGCCGCATGGCGAGCGCCAGGAGGACCAAGAGGGCGTAGAGGCCCATTTCCACGGTGACGCGCGGGAAGGCGCGCGCCGGTGCGGTCGCCGCCCCCGCCGTCGTGGCCGGGACATCGGCGAGCGGACGCGGGCGAACGATGGTGGCCATGACCCTCAACTCCCGATCTTGTAGACGATGGTAGCACCATCGGTGAACACCGGCGTACCCAACTGGGCGAACTTGGTCAGCCCGGCCGGCGGGAACTCGGTCCGCTCCAGTGATCCGACGAAGACATACTGCACAGCATAACGTTGGAGGAGCGCCCGGCTTGCCGCCAGGTCGGTGGTCGTGTAGAGCGTCTTGACGTCCTGCTCCCGCGTGCCCTGGTCGTGGGCCCATTGCGCCTCGTGGCCCGGCCACTCCAGGACGGCCGGCAGGCCGGTGAAGGTGGAGACGCGCCCGCCGCCCGCCGGGTCGTAGTCGGGCCCGACCGCCTCCAGGATCGTCGGCGCCCCCTGGACGTTGACGTTGAGCCAGCGGATGGCGGCGACGTCGCCGGGGGCCTGCACTTGCAACCAGTGCAGGCCGTCGAGCGTCGACGCACTCTGGAAACCGCCTTCGCGCGAATAGGCGCCGGCGACGGTATAGACGCCAGCGCAGGCTGGCAGGAAAACCAGCCCGGCGAGCCAGACCGGGTGCCCCCACCCCGACCGCTGACGGGTGCGCCGGAATACGCAGCACCCGGCGGCGACGGCGAACAGGAACCAGGCCTGGTAGCCGAACTTGAAGACCGTGTTCATGCGGTAGTCGGGCGA
>JAICXR010000154.1 GCA_025980355.1 Chloroflexota bacterium
CATCATGCCCCGCGGCGCGGCCGATGTCCAGTCCAGGCGAGGCGGTGGTTTTCGAACGACGAGTCGGATCGAATGACAGGGCGTATGCAATACGCCCCTACGACGGGTGGTCAATCCCGGCATTGGGAGCCGCCGTCCCCGTAGGGGCGTATTGCATACGCCCTGTCATTCGATCCGACTCGTCGTTCGAAAACCACCACCTCGCCTGGACTGGACATCGGCCGCCTGACGGGGCATGATGCACTCCGCGACCGAGCGTAGGGTCAGCAAAGGGAGAGCGATGACGGAACTCCTGGCGGGGGCGGCGAGCGTTGACGTGACGCCTCCCGTTGGTTTATGGCACCTGGGGGTGCGGAGCGAGCGCATCCGCGACGATCTGCGAGCGACGGCCGTCGTGCTGGCGGTGGGGTCGGAGCGGGCCGCCATCGTGAACGCCGACACGCTGTCGCTGAACCGGGAGTCGGTCGCGAGGATTCGCCAGCGGATCACGGCCGAGGCCGGCATCCCGTCCGAGAACGCCACGATCCTCGCCACGCACACCCACTCCAGCCCGGTGGCCCATCCGCTGGGCAACTCCTATCCGGACGCCGACTATGTCCGCCGGCTGGAGGGAGCCATGGCGGAGGCGGCGATCAAGGCCGCACAGTCGGTCGTCCCGGCGACGCTCAGTTACGGCGAAGGGTACGTCGGCTTCGGCGTCAACCGTCGCCTGCGCACGCCGAAGGGCGTCGTGATGCAGCCGAACCCGGAGGGGCCGATCGACCGGCGGGTGCGCGTCTGGCGTGTCGCCGCCGAGGGGGAGGCGGACGCTCCGCTGGCGGTGCTGTTCTCGGTGTGCTGCCACCCGACCTCCTTTCCGACGAGCCCCGCGACGAATGCCGACTATCCAGGTGCCGCCCGCCGCGTGATCGAGCATGCCTATGGCGGGGAGACAAGGGCGCTCTTCCTGCCCGGCGCCTTCGGCAACATCCGGCCGAACCCGAATGATGAGCAAGGGCGTTTTCGGAGCGTCACCGACCTGGAACTGGAGCGCATGGGGCGTGTCCTCGGCGCGGAGGTCGTGCGGGTGGCCGAAGATGTGAGCGGCATTCCCCGGGAGCCGGGCGTCGTCACCCCGGCCTGGAGCGGTACCGGCGGCATTGGCGTTGACCGTAAGGACGTGCCTTTGCGGTACCGATCCCGGCCGAGCCGTGCGCAGCTGGAGGCTTCGACGTCCGCCTTTGAACAGACGTGGCGCAAGGAACTGTTGGCGACGATGGACCGCGAGGGACGCCTGCCGGAAGGCGAACCCTGTGAAGTACAGGTGGTGCGCCTGGGGCCATTCCTGCTGGTGGCGATCGCCGGGGAACCGTTCGTGGAGATCGGGCAGGCCATCGAAGAACAGTTGCTGGGCCGGGCGGGAGTCGGCGCCGTGCTGGTGGCCGGCTACGCCAACGGCAACGCCGGCTACCTCTGCACGGCCGCGGCGTACGCCGAAGGCGGTTATGAGGCGGCAACCGCACACGTCAACTACCATCGACCGGCACCGTACACGGACGCGACGGAATCCTTGCTGGTCGAGACGGCGACATCGCTGGCGACGGCGCTGCGGTGACGCGGTCGCCGGGGAACGCGGCGGGCAACTTCAGAAAGGTACGCATGAAGATTTATGTTATGACCGACATGGAAGGGGTCGCCGGCGTCGTCAACTCCGACGACTTTCTGGCGCCTGGCGCCCGCTATTACGAGGTGGCGCGGGAGTTGGTGACGGGCGAAGTCAACGCCGCTATTGAAGGGGCGCTGGAGGCGGGGGCCACCGAGTTTCTGGTGTTGGACGGCCACGGCCACGGGGCGATCAACCCGATGCTCCTCCACCCGGCGGCGCGCCTGCTCACCGGCCGCCCGCTCGGCTATCCGTTCGGGATTGACGAGAGCTTTGCCGCCGCCTTCATGATCGGCCAGCACGCCAAGGCCAACACCGATGGCGGGCACCTCGCCCACACCGGCTCCTTCTCCATCGAAGACCTCTCGATCAACGGGCGCAGCGTTGGGGAGATGGGCTGCAACATGCTCGTGGCGTCGGCCTTCGGCGTCCCCTACGTGTTGCACACCGGCGATGCCGCCGCCAGCGCCGAGGCGCGCGACCTCGTCCCGGCGATCGAGACGGTCAGCGTGAAGTGGGGCGTTCCGCGCGGCTCGGCGACGGGTCTAGACGCGCGCCAGAACGAGCTGTTCAACGGCGCGGCCACGCACCTGCATCCGACGCGCGCCCGTGCCGCGATCCGGGCGGCGGCGCGCCGGGCACTGGAGCGCCGCCATGAGATCGCCCCGTTCCAGTTAGCTGCGCCCTACCATCTGATCTCCATCCGCCGGAAGACGGACAGCGAACCGGCGAAGACGGCCAAGGTGGAAGCGGACGACATCATTGAGTTGCTGCGCCGGCCACGGCAGCATCGCTGAGCCACTCGTCAGTGGGTTACTGTGGTCATAGCGCAAAGGAAAACGAGAAAAACGTGTCGAGCGATCAATCCGGTAGGCCATTAGACGCGCGCGTCGCCTTCATTGTGGGGGCCAGTAGCGGCATGGGGCGCGCGACCGCCATTCGCTTTGCAGAGATGGGCGCGAAGGTCGCCGTGGCGGCGCGGCAAACGGCGCTGCTGGACGAACTGACGGCGGGACTACACAGCGCCGGTGCCAATGCTATGGTCTTCCCACTCGATGTGCGCGACCGGCCGGCGATCGACGCCGCCGTCGCCCGCATCGGCGCCGAATGGGGCCGGCTCGATATCGTGGTGTACGCCACGGGCACCAACACCAAGGAGCGCGCGCTCGACCGGCTGACGGCGGACGGTTGGAGCGAGCTGCTCGATGTCAACCTCACCGGCGCTTTCCACGTCACGCAGGCTGTGCTGCCCGGGATGCGCGCCGCCGGCGATGGTCTGATCATCTACCTCTCCTCCAATGCCGCCAACCGGCCGGACGTCTCCGGCGTCGCCTATCAGGCCAGCAAACGTGGCATGGTCGGCCTGGCCCACGGCGTCATGGAAGAGGAACGGCGGCGGGGCATTCGCACGACGGTCATCTTCCCCGGCCTGACCGATACTCCGTTGCTGGCGAAGCGTCCGACGCCCACGCCGCCGGAGGTCGTCGCCAAGGCGCTCCAACCCGCCGACGTCGCCGAAGCCTGCGCCTTCGTGGCGACCCTCCCCGCCCGTGCCCACGTGCCGGAACTCATCCTGGTGCCGAGCGGGCTGTAGGGAAGCCATGGCCGTTCACCATGGCGGGCGAGGTGCTTCGCCACCGACGCCGCGCCGCCCGCCCGTTCGCCAGCCTGAGATGGTTGGCCGGCCACGGCCCAATGAAGGCGGCGCTGCTGTTCGCCTGCTGGTCCATTGCATGCCCGGACTTGAAGACGTGATCACCGAGGAGATCGCCGCGCGCTTTCCCGCGGCCGAGCTTGCCGGCGCCTGGCGACAGTTCGATGAGCGCACGTCGCTACTGGAGTTTCGCCTCTTGGACGATTGGTGCGCCTGGCGGTCGCTGGACACGGCGGAGGACGTCTTCTTGCTCGTGGCCCGCGCACGAGACGTGCAGACCGACCGTCGCGGCCTGAACGAGCTGGGGGCGGCAACGCTCGGTTCCAAGCTCTTGGCGGCCGGCCTGGATAACTTCGCCCGCTGTTGGGGCCAGATGCCCCGCACGTTTCGCGTCGTCGCCCGCAAAGCTGGCGCCCACGCCTATCGCCGTGTCGACGCGCAGGTCGCCGTGGAACGCGCGCTCGGCACGCGCCTGCCGCAGCTTCGCCTGGTGGAGGACGACGCCGACGCCGAGTTCTGGCTCACCGTGGTCGGTACGACCGCGCTGCTGGGTCTCCGCCTGAGCAGCGCCGCCATGCGCGGGCCCAGCTACCCGTTGACGTCCTTACCGGCATCGCTGAAGCCGAGCGTGGCGCGGGCCATGGTCCGGCTCTCGCGGCCCCGGCCCGACGACCGCGTCCTTGACCCGCTCTGCGGCGCGGGGACGCTGCTGCTGGAACGGGCCGCGAGCGGCCCCGCTGCGGCGTTGCTCGGCGGCGATCGCGCTCCGGAGGCGGTGGACGTGGCAACGGCGAATGCCGCCGCGGCCGGGGTGCCGGTGTCGCTGGAAGAATGGGATGCGCTGGCGTTGCCGCTGCCCGATCGCTGTGTCGATGCCATCCTCACCAATCCGCCCTTTGGCAAGCGCGTGCAGATTCCGGGCGACGGGCCCTACCCGTTCTACCGGCGCTTGCTGCGCGAGCTTCGCCGGGTCCTCGCCGCCGACGGACGCCTCGTGTTGCTGACGAGTCAGACCGATGCCATGCTCCGCGCCATGCGCGGCCTGGAGCCGGCGCTTATCCTTCACCGCCGCCTCTCCGTGCTGGTGCGCGGAGAGCGGGCGACGATCTTCGTGTTGGGCGGGGAGTAGGGCCGGGTGCTGGTATACTCCTGAAAGGGTAACCGTGCGTCCCGCATAGAGAGATAAGGATTGCCATGTTCGTCACCGGCCACATCTGGGAATTGGTTATCATCCTGGTGATCGCGCTGCTCATCTTCGGGCCCGGCAAGTTGCCGAAGGTCGGGCGGGGGTTCGGTGAGATGATTCGCGGCTTCAAGCAGGAGGCGGAGGCCGCCAAGGCCGAAGACGCGACGACCGAAGAGGCGAAGGCCGAGAAGGCCGCCCCCAAGGTCTGAACCGTTTCCGCGTCCGGTTTGCTTTCCCGACCGCCTTACGGTATACTGATGCTTGCCCGTTCGGGGCAACCTCTACGAAAGGCCCGCGTTGAAACCCAAGATTCATCCTACCTATGGCGAGGCCACGGTGACCTGCGCCTGTGGCACCACCTGGACGACCGCATCGACCCGCAAAGACATCCGGGTGGAAGTCTGTTCGTCCTGCCACCCGTTCTATACCGGGACCCAGCGCATCGTCGACACTGCCGGCCAGGTCGAACGCTTCCGCCGCCGTTACGGCATCAAAGGCGAGGTCGCCGCTTCCTAGCCGCCCGGGCACGCGGCAAGGCGTGCCATCGGAGAGGAGTTCCGCCACGGACGGCGGGGCTCCTCTCTTTTGCTATCCAGGGTGCGGCGCCGGGACTGGGCGGTGCCGGAAGAGCGAGGGAGAGGGATTGTGGCACGCTTCTACTACGGTGGCCAGGCGGTCATGGAAGGCGTGATGATGCGCGGCCGCCGGACGGTCGCCGTCGCCGTTCGCGCCCCGTCCGGCGAGATTGTCGTCCACCAGGAAGTGATCGCGCGCCCCTTCGCGGCCCGGCTCTTCCGGTTGCCCTTCTTGCGCGGCCTCCTCGGCCTGTATGAGATGCTTGTGCTCGGCACCCGGATGTTGCTCTACTCCGCCGAGATCGCGGCTGGTGATGCGGAGGGCGCGGAAGACGCCGTCAGCTCCAAGGCCCTCGGTATCGGCACGGTTGCCGGAGCGCTGATCGGTGTGGGCGTCTTCCTGCTGGTTCCGGTCCTGCTAACCCGGCCCTTCGACCATGCCGGCGCCAACGCCATCGTCAGCAATGTCATCGAGGGCGTCATTCGCCTCGCCATGTTTCTCGCCTACATCATCCTGATCGGTAAGATGCCGGACATCCGGCGCGTCTTCGCCTACCATGGCGCCGAGCACAAGACGATCAACGCCTACGAGCGTGGCGAACCGTTGACGGTGGACGGCGTGCGCCCCCAATCGTTGCAGCATCCGCGCTGCGGGACCGGCTTCCTGCTGGTCGTCGCGGTGCTCTGTATCGTGGTCTTCGCCTTCCTGGGGCGGCCGCCCCTCGTGGTACGGCTGCTGTCGCGCGTGGTATTGATCCCCCTGGTGGCCGCCATCGCCTATGAGCTGTTGCGCCTGGGCGCCAACTATTACCATCACCGGCTGGTGCGGGCCGTGCTCCGGCCCAGTCTGGCGTTGCAGCGGCTGACGACGCGGGAGCCGGACGACGAACAGATCGCGGTCGCCCTCCGCGCCTTCGCGCTCGTGAAGGCGGCCGACGAGGCAGTCATAGAGGAGCCGGTCGCCGTCGCGGCGCCGGTCGGAGTTATCGGAAGTGTTTGACAAACTTGCCGCGGTCGAGGCGCGGTATGAGGCGCTGGGGGAATTGCTCTCCCAGCCGGACGTCGTGACCAACCCGGCCCTGCTGCAACGCTATGGCCAGGAGCAATCGGACCTGGAAGCGCTGGTGGAAGCCTATCGGCGCTACCGGGCGGCGCAGGAATCGGTGGCGAGCTACGAGCAGACCCTGAGCGAACCGGGCCTGGAGGCGGAGTACGTCGATCTGGCGAAGGAAGAGCTGGAGGCCGGACGCCTCAAGCTGGCGCGCCTGACCGAGGAACTAAAGCTACTCCTACTCCCGCGTGACCCGAACGACGAAAAGAACGTGATCGTTGAGATCCGCGCCGGGGCCGGCGGCGACGAAGCGGGAATCTTCGCCGCCGACCTCTTTCGCATGTACTCCCGCTACGCCGAACGACACCGTTGGAGCAGCGAAATCATGAGCGCCAACGAGGGCGGGATCGGCTCTTTCCGCGAGATCATCTTCCGGCTCAACGGCCGTAACGCCTACAGCCGCCTGAAGTTCGAGAGCGGCGTCCATCGAGTGCAGCGCATCCCGACGACCGAAGCGTCCGGTCGCATTCACACGTCGACGGCGACCGTCGCCGTGTTGCCGGAGGCCGAGGAGGTCGACGTGCAGATCGCCCCGGAAGACTTGCGGGTCGACGTCTATCGGTCGACCGGCCACGGCGGCCAGAGCGTGAACACCACCGACTCCGCGGTGCGCATCACCCACCTGCCGACCGGCCTGGTGGTCACCTGCCAGGACGAAAAGTCGCAGCTCAAGAACAAGAACAAGGCGATGACCGTGTTGCGCTCCCGCCTCCTCAGCCAGGAAACGCAGCGCCGTCAGCAGCAGGAGGACGCGGCGCGGCGCTCCCAGGTCGGCAGCGGCGATCGTAGCGAGAAGATTCGCACCTACAACTTCCCCCAGGATCGCCTCACCGACCACCGCATCAACATGACGTTGCATCGCCTGCCTGACGTGTTGGACGGCAACCTGGACGCCCTGATCGACGCCCTCAACGCCAACGACCAGGCCGAACGCCTCCAGGCCGAAGTGGCGCCGGAGGCGCGGTTGGCCTTGGCGGGGTGAGGGCAGGCGGCGCCTGCGGTGCAAGCGGCCGGTGGCCATGACGGACGCTGCCGTGAATACCGTTCGCTATGCCTTGCGCGCCGCAGCCGCACGTCTCACCGCCGCGGGCATCGCCACGCCGGGGCTGGACGCGCGCGTTCTCGCGGAACACGTGCTCCGGTGCACGCCCACCGAGCTGGTTCTGCGTCTGGACGAGCCATTGTCGGCCGAACAGGCGTTGGCCCTGACGTACCTGGTCGGACGGCGGGCCGCCGGCGAGCCGGTGGCCTATCTGACGGGCCGCAAGGAGTTCTATGGCGTCGAGTTCGCGGTAACGAGTGACGTGCTCATCCCCCGGCCCGAGACGGAGTTATTGGTGGAACGCGCCATCGACGCACTCGCG
>JAICXR010000329.1 GCA_025980355.1 Chloroflexota bacterium
GGTATAGATGGGGCTCAGCGGCACACCGGCGCCATCCAGCGCGATCAGGTTATGCCAGAACGTATCGGTGGCGACGGCGGCCACGCGGCCGATCAGCGCCCCGGCTTGTTGTACAAGGCCGTCGATGGCGTCGACGGCCGCTGCGACGATGGCGTCCGGGTCCAGCTCGACGCCGCCGTCCGGCGTCGTTCGCACGTCATAGCTGATCCGCACGCCCAGATTACCCACGGCGCGCCCGTGCCGGTCGTACAGCGCCGTCCGTAACGACGAGGTGCCGACATCCAGGGTGAGTACCAGGGGCGCCACCGCCTGGTCCGCGCTGACCGTCCCCGGCGCTGCCGCCGCCCGCGTCATTGTTCGCTCGACCACCGGCCCCCACTCGCTTTCACTGCCCCGCGCCCTGACATCGCACGGGCGAACACCGCCCACGTTCGTCCCGTGCCGTGCCTATTATGGCGTTCGGGTCGCTATCATGCGTCCCGGACAAGGATAGTGTTCAGCACAAGGAGCCGTCGTGAAAGCGATCTCACAGGACATTCGCGCCATCCCTTCCTCCGGCATTCGGGAAATGCAGGTGCTGGCGCTCGGCATGCCCGACGCCATCCACCTGGAGATCGGCGATCCGGACTTTCCGACGCCGGAGCACATCTGCGAGGCCGCCAGCCGCGCCATGCGCGACGGCTGGACCCGCTATACCGCCACCACCGGTTTCCTATCCCTCCGGGAAGCGATTTGCCAAAAGCTGGCCGAACGCAACGGCATCCGGGCCAACCCGAACCGGATTGTCGTCTCGGCCGGTTCCACCAGCGGCCTGGCCGTGGTGATCCGCGCGATCTGCGACCCCGGCGATGAGGTGCTGGTCCCGGACCCGAGCTGGCCCAACTACATGATGATGTGCACCGGCGCGCGCGCCATACCCGTCCGCTATCCGCTCGAGCCGGCCGCCGGCTTTCAGCCGGACGTCGCCCGCCTGGAAAGCCTGGTGACGCCGCGCACGAAGGCGTTGTTGCTCAACAGCCCGTCCAATCCGACCGGCTGCGTCTTCACCCGCCAGGCGATGCAGGCGCTGGTGGACTTCGCCCACCGGCACGACCTTTACCTGATCGGCGATGAGGTCTACGAGGAGATCACGTTCGAGGGCGAGCACGTCAGCCCCTCAACACTGACCGACGACCCGCGTGTCATCAGCGTGTTTAGCTTCTCCAAGACCTACGCCATGACCGGTTGGCGGCTGGGCTATCTCGTCGCCTCGGAAGAGATCGTCGCCAACTGCAACAAGGTCCAGGAAGGCTACGTCGCCTGTGCCTCCGCCATCTCCCAGAAGGCGGCCGAGGCGGCGCTGCAGGGCCCGCAGGACTGCGTTGCCACCATGCGCGATGCCTACCGCCGGCGGCGCGACATCGCCTGCGCCCTGCTCGAGGACCACGGCGCCACGTTCTATCCCCCGCGGGGTGCCTTTTACCTCATGATCGACGTCAGCGCCGATACCGACGACGATATGGCCTTCTGCAAATCGCTCCTGCTCCGCGAGAAAGTGGCCCTCGCGCCGGGCAGCACCTTCGGCAACGTCTCCCGCGGTTGGGTCCGCGTCTCCCTGGCCGCGAGTGAGGCCAATATCCGCACGGGCATTCGCAAGGTGGCGGATCGGCTAGCGGCGCCCGTGGGAGCGACGGGGTAATGGAGGCCGATCTCCCCCCGCTGCCGCGCACGACCGTCACGAGCAGCGGACGGGAGGCCCTGGCCCGCATCCTGGCCTACTTGCGCTTGCGCTCCGACGACGAGGTGTGGATCACGACCACCCTCGGCCTGCGCGACTTGAAGATCAGCCCTTGCGTGACCGGCACGATTGCGCGGTACTGCCGCTTTGCCGCGCAACCCGGGCCACGCACAGCCGCCGTGCTGGTCGTCCACGACTACGGCGTGCCCCATCCGGGCCTCGCCGTCTTGCGCGACCGGTGCCGTCGTCACGGCTGGCCGCTGATCGAAGACGCCGCGCACGCCTTTGCCAGCACCGACAGCACGGGGCGGCGCCTGGGCGCGCTCGCCGATTTCGCGCTGTACAGCCTGCCCAAGTTCTTCGCAATGCCGCACGGCGGCCTCGTCAGTGGGCTGCCGTCCCAGGCCGGCGACGAGGACGACGAAGAAACGGCGATGCGCTTGCGCGCCGTCTTGCCGCAGGTGCGCACGATCGCCGAGGCGCGCCGCCACAACTGGCTGACCCTCGACGGCCTGCTGCACCGGGTCGGGCGGGAGAGCGCCTTGCCCCCGACCGCCGGGAGCGTGCCGTCGGTGTACGTCCTCCGCACGGAGCGGCAGTTCGCCACCCTGCGCCGCTTGCGACAAGCGGGGATCGAAAGCGGCCCGGAGGTGCATTGCGGCTGGCTGCTCTTGCCGTGCCACCAGTCAATGTCCCCGGGCGACCTGCGGCGCGTCGCCGCCATCGCCGACGGCTCCGGGATTGACGACGATCACGTTGCTCCAAGCGGACTGCAAGATGCAACCAGATCGCCCGGACGCCCCCTCCGTCTGACTCCGTAGCGCCCCGGCAGAGTCCCTCGGCATGCGTTATACTAGTACATAAGTTCTATGACTGAGAGGGACAGCCACCGTGAACAACCGTCAGGCGGCGCGCACGCTCTTTGGTGTTGCGGCGCTGTTGGAATCTGAAGGGGGCAACCCGTATCGCGTCCGCGCCTACCGGCGTGCGGCGTGCAGCCTGTTGGCGTTGCCGGCCGAGGCGAACCTGTACATCAATGCGGCGAACGAGTTGCCCCTGCCGTGGCTCGGCAAGCGGCTGCGCCGCAAGCTGGGCGAGCTCTTGACCAGCGGGCACATGCAGTTCCATGAAGATCTGCTGGACGCCCTGCCGCCCGTGAAGCGCGAACTGTTGGGCATCCCTGGCGTCGGCCCCAAAACGGCCCAGCGCCTGGAAGCGGAATTGCACCTCGACGGCGCCCAGGCCGTGGCGCACGCCGCCCAGGAGGGCCGGCTACGCCAGCTGCGCGGCATCGGCCCCACGCGGGAGCGCCAACTCGGACAGGCGGCCGCCGAGCTGGTGAGGAAGGTGGCCTGATGACGGCCACAGAGGCAGAAGATCTCACCGCCGACGAGGCCGTGCCCGATGACGGCGACCAGGACGACCCCGATGATGAGGCGCTTTTGCCCTCGCTGGATGAGGAGCTCCTGGAGCAGTTCGCGCTGCCGGCCAGCGTGACCCTTGACGTCCAGCCCCGTCCATACCAGCAGACCGCAATCCGCAACTGGCTCGCTAACGGCGGGCGCGGTGTCGTGGTGCTGCCGACGGGCTCCGGAAAGACCGTCGTCGCCTTCATGGCGATGGAACAGGCGCCCGTGCGGACGCTGGTGATTGTGCCGACGATCGAGCTCCTTCGGCAGTGGCACGACGGGCTGGTCAAGCACCTGGCTCTGCCGGCGGAGCTCGTGGGCGTGGTGGGCGGCGGTGAGCGCCGTCTCGGCCCGATCACGGTCATGACCTACGACTCGGCCGCCATGCCGCAACGCAAGCTCGCCGAGTTCGGCTTGCTGATCGTCGATGAAGTCCACCACCTGCCGGCCCCCACCTATCGCCGCATCGCCGCGAAGACCGCGGCGCCCTGGCGGCTCGGGCTCAGCGCCACGCCGGAACGGTCGGACGGGATGCACGAGGAGCTGACGACCCTGATCGGGCCGGAAGTGTACCGCCGCCGGCCGGCCGACCTCTCCCGGGAAGGGCATATCGCGGCCTACCAGCAGCGTCGGGTGTTCGTCGATCTGTCGGCGCAGGAGCGCTACCGCTACGACGCCCTGATGGCGGAGTACAAGTGGTTCCTGGCCACGCAACGCCGCAGCCTCATGCGCGGCAATCTGTTCGACGAGCTGATAAAGCGGAGCGCCTTCGACCCCGCCGCCCGGCGCGCCTTGCAAGCGCACCATCAGGCGCGCTTGATCGCGCTCAACGCCGAAGAGAAGATCGACAGCGTGGCGCAGTTGCTCCACAAGCACCGGCAGGAAAAGGTGTTGATCTTCTCCGAGTACAACGCGATGGTGGGCATCCTGAGCCGCCGGCTCTGCGTGCCCTCCATTACCTACCGCACCGACCCGGAAGAGCGACGTCTGATCCTGGAACGCTTCCGGGCGGGACGCTACAGCAAGCTCGCCAGCGGTCGCGTGCTGAATGAGGGCGTGGACGTGCCGGACGCCAACGTCGCGATCGTCGTCAGCGGCAGCTCCGCCACTCGCGAGCATATCCAGCGGCTGGGCCGGGTGCTGCGACCGAAGGCGCAGGAAGCCGTGCTCTACGAGATCATCAGCCGGCGGACGACCGAGGGGCGCGCTTCCCGCGCCCGCCGTGCCGGGGCGGCCTGACGCCAATGCGCTGCACCCTGAAGGACATCCGTTTCACCGTCCGGCGGGCGGGCGCGGA
>JAICXR010000506.1 GCA_025980355.1 Chloroflexota bacterium
CCGGCCGCGCGCACGGCGGCTTGCCATGCGGCGGCCAATGGCGCCGGGAGGAGTTCGTCCCAGGGACGCCCATCCGGCGCCCTGCCTCCGGCATCGGGCGCGGCCACGACGCCGGCCAGCCAGCGGGCAACCATCCCGCCGGCCGCCGCGAGATGCCCGTCGTTCAGCCAGGCCCAGGTTTCCCGCCCGACCAGCGGCTCGAACAGCGCCGCCGCGACCGCGCGCCGGAAGTGGGCGTAGAGCAAGGCCGCCGGGCTGTCGGGGAGGAGGTCGGCGTCCCAGGCGGCCAGGAGCCGGCGGGCGGCCTCGGCGTCGCCGGCATATGGCCCCAGTCGGGAGAGTAGCGTGATCCAGGCTCGGGCGGCAACGGAGGTCGTGTCAGACTGCATGGCGCCGATCTGCTCGGGCGTCATGCGATCGCTCGCCGAGAGCAGCTCGACGATGCGCTGGGCGCGATAGGGCAGGGCGAAGACGTCGGAGATGTAGGGGTCATCGCCCGCCACGATCTGTTGGTTGGCCGTGGCGATGAAGCCTTCCGGCGGGTTGATCGCCCGCGGCAGGCGCTCGAACGGCACGTACCCCGTCCACTCGTGGTCTCCGGTCCAGCCGGGGACCGGGAGGGAGCGGGCCGTCGTCGAGGAACGCGTCGGCAGGCTGCCGCGGGTGAGGTAGCCGATATTGCCGGCGGTGTCGGCGCTGACCAGGTTGTTGACGGGGTCCACCCAGAGCCGTTGCGTCTCCTGCAGCTCGGCCACGGTTCGGGCCCGCAGCATCGGGCGCAGCGGCTCAAACCCCCGACAGGGAAACTCGGTCGCGGTGTAGCGGAGCGCCAACGCCCGGCCGCTCCCCGGGTCGCCGTGGATCACCGGCCCGTGCCGCGTTCTCCAGAGCTCGATCGTGATCGGCTGGTTGTGGCGGACCGTGATCGTCTCGGTGTGGTGTTGCGCCTCGGCCCAGCCATCCGGGGTGCGATATCGCGTCGGTTCGTTCGCATCGAACTGCTCGATGTACAGGTCCTGGGTGTCCGCCATCGCGTGGGTGATATTCCAGGCGACATGGCCGTTGTGGCCGAAGTGGGGCAGGCCGGGCACGCCGGGGAAGGTGGCCCCGCTGGCGTCGAACTCCGGGCAGGCCAGGTGCACCTGCCAGTAGACGTTCGGGACGTCGAGCTGGCGATGGGAGTCGTTGCAGAGGACGGGCAGGCCCGTCGTGGTGCGCGAACCGTGGACGGCCCAGGAGTTGGAGCCGCCGTCGCTCTCGATCAGGAAGCTGAGCGCCTCCGCCGCCCGGCGCACCTCGATGTCGGCGACCGCCAGGAGCTGCGTCACCGTCTCGCCCGGCGGCAGGATGACCGGCGACTCGATGCGCCGTCCGCCGTGCAGCCTGGCATACGCGTCGGGCCCGATGCGGGCGAGCAGGAGCGCCTGCGCCAGCTTGCGCGGCCAGGAGCCCATCGCGGCGTGGCGGATCTTGAAGCAGACCACCGAGTGCCAGGGCTCCCACGGCTCGGGCGTCAGTCCGGTGAGGGCATATTCGGGCGGCAGCGGGAGGCCGCTGCCGAGGAAGGCGTTGACGCCCGCGGCGTAGCCCGCGAACATGGCGCGGGTCGCCGCGGACATGGCGGCGACATCGGCCTGTGCGGACGCCGCGAGCTGCAGCCGCCGCGCCAGCGCATCCGCCGGCGCCGCCGCGGCCCCGACCACCTCGGCCCAGCGCCCACAGGCACGTCGCCGATCGTACTCCATCTGCCAGAGCCGGTCCTGGGCGCTGGCGAATCCCTGCCCGAACCAGGCGCCGTGCTCATCGGTCGCCTGGACGTGGGGGATGCCGAACGCGTCCCGCCGGATGGCGACCGGCGCCAGCAGCCCTGGGACGGTGAGGCTACCGCCGAGCGTGGCCGCCTTTGCGCTGATCGCACGTGCGCTTTCGGGGTTCGTCAACGATACCTCCTTCTTGCCTGTGCCGGAGCCATGTACGGTATCGCAAAGGTCGGGAACGAGCAAGCTTCACAGCGGTGGAATACCGCACCTTGCGGATGGTGGACACCGCGACCGGTTGGAGCGAACGCGTAGCCACCCTGGGGCGCGGGAAGAAGTTCCCGCAACGATCTTGCATCGAACTGGAGGAGCGACTACGCTCTTGCCGTTGGGCGCTGACACCCAAATTGCCGAGGAAGGAGCAAGAGCGATGACACCCGAAGCGACCGAGGCCCTGGCCCATCGCTGGCACCTCGAAGCCATTCAGGAAGGCAAGTTGGCGGTGGCGGACGAGATCCTGGCGCCGGAGTGCGTGATTCACGCCAATGCGACGGAGGTGCGTGGCCTTGCGGGGGCGAAGCAACTGGCGTCGGCGTTCCACACCGCCTTCTCCGACCTGCGCATCACCCACCACGAGGCCATGGTGGCGGGTGACCGCGTGGCGATTCGCTGGACCAGCGACGGCACCCACGACGGCGACTACTTCGGCGTGCCGGCGAGCGGGCGGCCGGTACACCTGGAAGGGTTGGACCTCTTCCATGTGCGCGGCG